>JAGGZT010000058.1 GCA_021161905.1 Acidobacteriota bacterium
AAAGAATCTCGGCTGGGAACCCGCTCACTCTTTCGACGAAGCACTCAAGGCAACGGTCCGCTGGTATCAGGAAAATGAACCCTGGTGGCGGAAGATAAAGGAGAATAGCCCCGCCTTCAAAGAGTTCTATCAGAGGTGGTATGGAGAGAGGAAGTAGGGTCCTTGTCTTAGGGAGCTCGGGACTTCTTGGCTCGGAGCTCCTCTTTCTTCTTAAAAAGAGGGGGAACCCTGTTATCGGCTTCTCCCGAGCCGATCTCGACATCACCGACCCCCAAGCTTCTCTTAAAAAGATCGTGGAGGTCGAACCCGAGGTGGTGATAAACTGCGCCGCCTACACCAAGGTGGATAAAGCGGAAGATGAACCGGAGCTCGCCTTTCTCGTAAATCGGGATGGCGCTAGAAACGTCGCCCGGGCGGCGAAGGAGGCGGGGGCGAAGATCGTCTATATAAGCACCGATTATGTCTTCGACGGAAGAAAAAACACCCCCTACCGCGAGGACGATGAGATAAATCCCCTCTCCATCTACGGACGCTCCAAAGCGGAGGGGGAGCGGGCGGTGATGGAGGAAAACGAGGATCATCTGATAGTAAGAACAAGCTGGCTCTATGGAAGAAAGGAGCCGAACTTCGTATTAACCATCCTCAAGAAGGCAAGGGAGGAATCGTCCCTTCGGGTGGTGGCAGATCAGGTAGGCGCTCCCACCTATGTCCACGATCTCGCTTATGGAATAGTCTCTCTGGTAGAAAAGAATGCTTCGGGCATCTACCACTTCACCAATTCTGGAGAGGTAAGCTGGTATGAATTTGCCCTGAAGATCATCGAGCTCGCTGGGATCAACGGGCTCAACATAATCCCCATAACCACTGAGGAGGCGGAGAGGAAGGCAATCCGTCCTAAGTATTCTGTTCTCGATCTTACCAAAACGAGCCACCTTCTGGGAGACCGCCCCCGGAGGTTTGAAGAGGCGTTAGCCGAGTTCTTGAATAGCTACCAGAAAAAAAGAGGGGAGGTTAGCTGTTGAAAAAAGTTGCCAAGCACCTACTTTTCAGGGTAAAATGTATAATCTCTTGGGAATACCCCAAAAAGTGGCGCATTAATGTCTAATACTATCGAGTGGAGGAAGTGGAAATGAGGGTTCTCATCACAGGGATAACGGGATTTGTAGGAAGTCATTTGGCTGATTATATCTTGAAAAATCACCCCGAAGCGGAGATATACGGGACAAAGAGATGGCGTAGTCGTACCGAGAACATCGAGCATATCAAGGACAAGATCAAGATCCTCGAGTGCGATCTCAGGGATGGTTATTCAGTGAGGAGCCTCCTTGAAGCGATCCACCCGGACAAGATATTCCATCTGGCTGCTCAGAGTTTCGTGCCCACCTCGTGGAACGCTCCCGCGGAATCGCTCACCACCAACATACTCGGCGAACTTAACATCTTCGAGGCGGTAAAACAGTTGAAGATCGATCCTTGGATCCAAGTAGCCTGTTCCAGCGAGCAATATGGCTTGGTCTACGAAGATGAGCTTCCCATCAAGGAGACGAACCCTCTTCGCCCATTGAGCCCCTATGCAGTGAGTAAAATAGGCCAGGACTATTTAGCCTATCAGTACTATATGAGTTACAAGATGAAGATCGTAAGAACACGGGGTTTTAATCACACGGGACCACGAAGGGGAGATGTCTTTGTATGTTCCAACTTCGCCAGGCAGATAGTGGAGATAGAGAAGGGGAAGAGGGAGCCGGTTCTTTATGTAGGAAACCTCGATGCCCGGCGCGACTTCACCGATGTGCGGGATATGGTACGGGCTTACTGGCTCGCCCTCGAGTATTGCGATCCCGGCGAGGTATATAACATCGCCAGTGGAGTAGCTTACTCCATAAAGGAAGTGATAGATATGCTACTTTCGCTAACCGATGTCAAGATAGAGATAAAGAAAGACCCCTCCCGGCTCCGTCCATCCGATGTTCCGGTTTTGATAGGCGATAGCACCAAATTCCGGAAAAAGACCGGTTGGAAGCCGGAGATCCCATTCGAACAGACGCTCAGGGATATTCTGAACTACTGGCGCGAAAAGATAAGATAGCAATGCGTGCTTTAATAACCGGCATCGCTGGGTTTGCCGGCAGCCATCTTGCCGATCTTCTCGCATCCCTCGGCTATGAGGTAGGAGGGGTAGATTGCCCTGGTGTGCCACTAACCAATCTCACTCATCTGGGAGAGAGGATTAAGATATATCAGGTAGATATCACCGATGGCGAGGGAATAAGAAATACGGTAGCTGAAATCTCTCCCGATATTATCTTCCATCTCGCCGGTATCAGCAATGTCTCCTCCTCCTGGTCCTCCCCTATCAAGACCTTCGAGGTGAATATAACCGGCACCTTTAACCTTCTGAAGGCGGCGTCCTCTCTTTCCCCACATCCCAAGGTGCTTCTGGTGAGCTCAGCTGAGGTATACGGGGAAGTACCTGAGGAGAAACAGCCCATTGACGAAAGCTTTCCCCTTCATCCTCTAAGCCCCTATGCGGTAAGCAAAGCTTCTCTGGAACTCCTCGCTTACCAATTCCTCAAGGTGGAGAAACTCCCCGTATCCATTGCCCGGCCTTTCAATCACACAGGACCGAGACAACGGGAGAACTTCGTCTGCTCCTCATTTGCCAAGCAGATCGCCGAGATCGAGGCGGGGTTAAAGGAGCCGATAATAGATGTGGGAAACCTCGAAACAAGAAGGGACTATTCCGATGTGAGGGACATTGTTCGGGGGTATCTAAGCATAGTGAATCGGGGGAAGGAAGGTGAGGCTTACAACTTAGCCTCCGGGGAAGCTTATCCCATCAGTGAGATCCTCGATATACTCTTATCCCTCTCAAAAGAAAGGATAGAGGTACGGCAAGATCCTTCAAGATATCGCCCCGCAGATATCCCTTTAATATTGGGAGATGCCGACAAAGCCAACCGTGAGCTCGGTTGGAAGGCAAAAATACCATTGAGAGAAACGCTTGCTGACATCCTCTCTTACTGGCGAGAGAGGGTTAAGAAGAAAGGAGAAGATTAAAGATGGCTATCCTGGTCACCGGAGGAACCGGCTATCTGGGAAAAAGGGTAGTCAAAAGGTTGGTCGAGGAGGGAGAAGAGGTGGTCCTCCTTGTGCGGAGAAGCTCCAACCTTACCCATCTACCTTCGGATATAAGAAGGATTTACGGAGATATCACCGACTACCACTCGGTAAGGGAGGCGATGAGGGGATGCGACCGGGTGCTCCATATGGCGGCATTGGTCAAGATGTGGGTAAGACCCCGTTCGTTATATGAGTTGGTAAATGTCGCGGGATTTAAGAACCTCATTCGAGCGGCAAAAGAGGAGGGGATCTCGAAGTTCATCTATACCTCATCGTTCATTGCTTTGGGTCCGAGCGATGGTAAGGTCCTCGACGAGAAAAGCGTAATCGAGCGCGATAGGTTCTACACCGATTACGAACGGACGAAATACTTCGCTCATAAAGTGGCAAAGGAGGCGGCGGAAGAAGGGTTTCCCATCGTTATCCTTTATCCCGGGGTGATATATGGACCAGGGGAGCTGACCGAGGGCAACCTGGTCGCTGGCATCATCCGGGATTTTATCAACCGTAAGCTACCGGGAAAATTGGGGAAAGGGGATAAGAAGTGGTGCTATGCCTTCATCGACGATGTCGTCTCGGGTCATATCTCGGCGTTGAAAAAGGGCAAGCCAGGCGAGGGATACATCCTTGGTGGAGAGAATAGGAGCGCCAATGAGTTCTTCGCCCTCTTAAGTGAGCTTACCGGCATCGAGCCCCCAAAAAGAAGCATTCCCTATTTTCTGGCATCGATGATGGGTTATTTTGAGGAGATGTTGGCGCTACTCTTTGGTAGATACCCCAACCTCACCCATGGCGTGGTGAAAACCTATATGCACGATTGGGCATACTCAAGCAAAAAAGCGATCTCCGAGCTCTCCTATTCCATAACCCCTCTTCGCGAGGGGCTTTCCCGCACCATAACCTGGCTCAGGGAGGAGGGATATGCCTGATAAAGGAATGTCGCAAGAGAACCTAAGAAAAACGATCCATGTGACAATGGGAGGGTTCGCCCTTCTCCTCCGCTGGCTAACGCCCTTTCAGGCTTCCCTCTGCGCCATCGCTGCCTTCCTCCACAATTACTTTATCCTCCCTCGCACCTTAGGAAAAAGGATCTATCGAAAAGAGGAGATAATCAAAGGGGTTCCCACTGGAATTCTCGCTTACCCCTTATCCGTATTGATATTGATCTTGCTCTTCTGGGGGAGGCTTTACCTCGCAGCTCTTATCTGGGGAATTATGGCTTTCGGGGATGGATTTGCTACTATCCTCGGAGCTACCTATGGGAAAAAGAAACTCCCCTGGAGCAGGGACAAAAGTTATGTCGGCTTCTTCTCCTACCTCATCTTCGGAACACTCGGGGCATCATTTCTCCTCTGGTGGACCGCGCCCAAAGGGCTTTTTTCTCTTTCCACCATACTTCTTATATCCTTCGCCACCACCCTTTTTTCCGCCATAGTTGAGACAATTCACTTCGGTCTGAACGATAACTTCATCGTTCCCCTGCTTGGGGCTGGTTTTCTCTTCCTTCTCCTAAGAGCAGATTTCGGCTTGCTCTTGGTTAAAAAAGAGCTCCTCCTAAAAAATTTGGGTTGGGGTGCGCTCATAAGCCTGACCGTTGGTGGAATAGCCATCTTGATGGGGTTTGTCGATCTATCCGGCTTTCTCGCCGGGGTGGGGATCGGAACTACCATCTACGCATTTACCTCACTTCCGGGCTTTGTTATCCTTTTCTCCTTCTTCCTGTTAGGCTCAGGGGCAACCAAAATGGGCTATCAAAAGAAAGAGAGACTGGGGATGGCTGAGGCAAAAGGTGGAGCTCGAGGGGCAGTCCATGCACTGGGAAACTGTGCCTTTCCCTCCCTTCTCGCTTTCTTCGCCTTTATCTCCAAGGATAACCAACTTCTTCTTCTCGCTTTCATCACTGCCTTTGCCACCGCCACCGCTGATACCCTCTCCACCGAAATAGGGGGACTTTACGGGAAGAACCCAATCCTCATAACCACCCTCCGCCGGGTACCACCGGGAACCGAGGGAGCGATCTCCTTTGCCGGAACCCTGTCCGGCGTTCTCGGGGCGGTGGTAATCTCCTTAATAGGCTATGCCTTGCATCTAATCCCTCTTAAACTCGTCCCGGTGGCGGTAACCGCCGCCTTCTTTGGGAACCTTACTGAAAGCCTCCTTGGGGCGATTTTGAAAGGGGAGAAAGAAGTGAGTAATGAAGGTCTAAATTTCCTCAACACCGTTGTGGGCGCCTTTCTCTCATTCCTCCTATTTTATGTTTTTTACTCTTGACAGGTATTCAAATGTGAGAGTATATTAATTTGTAAAGGAGGAGCTGCTATCACAGATATTCATAATAGTGTTTTCCGGAAGGCCTAATTCAAAACGGGGAGGAGGCAGGTTTTAAATTTGGGGAGGGATGAGCGATGCTATATATGACGTTTACCTCGTTTTTGACCCTTTTGATCATCAGCCTGGTGGTTACCTTTTTAAAGTACTATGTGTTTAAGAAGAAGTTAGCAGATGGTATATGCGGCTTCTTCTATGGTTGGGTCCTTGGTTGGCTTGGAGGCTGGCTCGGCACCCCAGTATTCGGTAAATGGGGTTGGATGTGTGGTAAGGTCTGCATCATCCCAGCGATAATCGGCTCCTTTGCGCTTCTCAGCCTCTTTTACCACTGGTTCAAGAAGTAACGCTGGGATGGGGAGGTAGTTTCAACCTTCTTTCCTGCCTCACTCCCCCGGAATTAATGGTTTTGTTAATAAAAAGGAGAAAAATTTCTTCCGCTTCTCAAGCCCTTAAGGGGAGCGGATATTTTTTAAGTGAAGGAGGCATCCCCTATAAGAAAGAGAACCTTCTTCGCTTCTCCGCCTCATAGACATCTAAACGCATAAAAATAGGCAGACTGACAGACATCCAAAATCGAGGAGACTAACTGTATCAATAAAAGCCATACCAAAACCCTCGATAAAATTGACAATAATCAAAGCCGGCATTAGAATTGAACCACCTGAGGTAAAAAGATGGATGCGATAACCTTGAGCTTCCTTCTCACCGAGCTAAGAGAAAGGGTTGTTGGGTGGCACATCTCGCGATTCGAACCGCTCGACAATGGATTCTCCCTCTCCCTTAGAGGAGAAGGAGAAGAAGCGGTCTTTATCTTCGATCTCTCCCCCAAAATGCCCGGTATCTTCCTCGCTGAAAGGGAGCCGGAGAAAAGCGAGAGAAGCTCCCCCTTTCTTCTTCTGCTGAAAAAATATCTTCCGGGATCGAGAATAAACGAAATAAGGCAGGTGGAGCTCGATCGGGTAGTGATATTTTCCTTCACTGCTCACTCACCGATGAAGATGGAATACCAACTGATCTTAGAGCTTATACCCAAAAAACCAAATGCAGTTCTAACCGACGCCTCTTTCACCATAATAGGAACAGCGAAGAACATCAATAACGAGAAAAGAAGCCTACTTCCGGGCGGAAAGTATAACCCCCCGGAGATAGGTGAAAAGGAAAATCCCTTCGCCATCAACGAGGAGAGGTTCAAGGAATTAGAAGAGCAATTCCAAGAAGAGGATGGGGTTAAATTCCTCGTCTCACACTTTCTCGGGATCTCCCCCCTATTCGCCAAGGAGATTGTAAAAATCGCCGAGGAGAGGAAAATCCCTCTTTCCGCCTCCTTCTTCTCCTTTGTCGAGCGATTGAAAAAGGAGAAACCCTCTCCCACCATCTACTATCCCGAAATGGCGAAGCTCCCTATAGAGCATCAACTCCTCGACTCCGAGACAGCGATGACCCCATTCCCCTTCCAATCCTTAAAAGGGCTCATCGCGGAGTATTTCCCCGACTTCATCACCGCCTCAGCCGCCTTCTATCAGAAACAGAAAGAGATAGAGGCTTTCCTAAAGGGGCGAAGGGAAATCAAAAAAGCCCTTGAAAGAAACCGGGAGAGGCTCTCTTCACTCATCAAAAACCTTAAAGAGGATCTAAGCCGGTCGGAAAGAGCGGAGGAATACCGGCGTTATGGGGAGCTCATCATCGCCAATCTGAACCGGCTTAAGGGAAGAAAAGGAGAAGAAAGGATCAAGGTAATAGACTACTACCATCCAGAACAAAAGGAAATAGAGATACCGATAGAGCCCACCCTCTCTCCGAGAGAGAACGCCGAACGATACTTCAAGCTGGCGAGCAAGGCGGAAAAAGGGAGAAAAGTGATCGAAAAAAGGCTCGCCGAGGCGGAAAAGAGGTTATCGAAAATAGAAGGCTTGATCCAGTCCCTTGAAGAGATCGACTCTCCAGAGGAACTCTCCGAGCTTGAGGGAGAACTTATAAAACTTGGCTTAATGCAGAAAGAGGGGAGAAGAACCAAGGAGAAAGAGGAACGAAAGCCCTACCGGCGGTTTATCTCCTCAGAGGGGTGGGAGATCCTGGTGGGAAGAAGCGCAAAGGACAACGATATCCTTACCTTCAAGGTAGCCCGCCCCGAAGATTTCTGGCTCCACGCATCGGAGGCGAAGGGAAGTCATGTGGTGGTGCGAAACCCCGAAAAAAGGGAGGAGCTACCAGCAAATACCCTGAGAGAAGCGGCGGAGATCGCCGCCTATTACAGCAAAAGAAGGAACTCAATCTGGGCATTCGTCCATTATACGAAGAGGAAATATTTGAAGAAGCCAAAGGGGTTTCCCCCGGGAAAGGTCCTCCTCCTCCGGTATAAGGCGCTTACGGTAAAACCGGGTATTCCCGAAAAAATAAAGGAGGCACTTTCCTCGACTTCGATATAAATTAATATTGGGAGGAAAAAACCGATGAAGAGTTCAACTGCCTGGGCAATGCTGATTGCCATTCTTATCTTCGCCTTTATTGGCTTTTACTTCCTCTTCTGGGAGAGAATAACCGAACGGGATATCCCCAAGCTGACAAAGGCGTTCGTCGCAGTCCAGAAAGAAGGAGAACCTTATGCCACCAATGCCCCGGTTTTCGGAAAATATGGGGATAAGATCATCCTCCATGCAGTAGTGGTAGGGATAAAAAGAGGGGAAAAGGAGCCAACCTATTTCACCTATGCCCCAGCGCTTATCATCAACGGGAAAAGGATACCTCAAAAAAGGATCGAGCACTGGCAAAAGAAATGGGGAGACTTGAAGATCTTCTGGTTTAAGATAGAGCCCCTACTCCTTCGGGTAAGAAAGAAGGATTTCGAAAAAGAGAACAAGATAGCCTACCATGAAAGCTACCTCCCCAACTGGTCAAGCTACTGGGAGCACGAAGCACATCTCGCCCCCACTTACGACTTCTTTGAGAAGCCAAAGCTGAAGGAGACCGAAGCGCTTATCATCCGCCAAGAGGCGGAGGAGGAGCGGATAGGAACGATGCGGTTCAAGATCCGGGTGGCGTTGTTCAAGAGGGGGAATCGGATTGTCCCCATAAGGAGGGCAGTTGCTCCGGGCATAGAGCAATTCGATGATCTCGGGATAACAGATGCGGTAACCAGGGTAACGGTAAGAGGAACTGGGGACGATCTTCTTTCCTACTTAAAGGCTTATTACCATCTACCCTATCTCGATTTCTCCGAGCCCTTCCCTCTTCGGATGAAACGGGTGGAGCGGTTTATCGGCGTCGATTCGATAACCGCGGTTCTTGGGGCAGCGAGGCTTATGGGATACGAGCTCCCTCAGGGTGATACCCCGCAATCCATATTGAGGAAACTGGCTACCTTGAAGTACAGTCGGGTAATCGTGGGGGACGATGGCATCTGTCATCCTATCGCTTCCCCGAAGATGAGGATACGGTTTGGTCCCTTCGGGGTCAAGGTAGGTGATATCCTGCTCTCGGAGGACCATGCCGGCGTGATCGTGGCGGATAAGGGAGAAAAAGGGGCTCTTGACGGGGATGACATCATCCTCCATGCTTATCACAACCCGTTGGGGTTTGATCCCCTGGCTCAGGCATTTATCAAGCCGTTCTTCATTCTCAGGCTGGAGAAAAGAAAATAGGGGGTAGATGGGGAGGATCAAGGAGCCAACACCGGTAAAGCTATTTTTCGGGGTGATAACCGGTTTCCCGAACACCCTTCCTCGGCTGAGAAAGGAGCTTACCGAACGCTTTGGCGAGATAGATATAGAGGAGGGGGGAATACCGTTCACCTTCACCGAGTATTACCAAAAGGAGATGGGAGGAGGGCTCTTACGATGGTTCTTAGGGTTCGAAAGATTGATAGACCCGGGCGAACTCGCCGGGATAAAGAGGTTTTCAAACGAGCTCGAGGATGCCTGGCGGGAAAGGGTAAGAGATGTCCCCCGGCCAATTAACCTCGATCCCGGGTATATCTCCGCCTCCAATATGGTGCTTGCCTCAACCAAGGATTATGCCCATCGGATCTATCTGGGAAAGGGCATCTATGCGGAGGTGGAGTACCTCTTTAAGAAAGAGGGGATAGGGTTTCTTCCCTGGACCTATCCCGACTACCGAACAGAAGAATATCAACGCTTCTTTCAAGAGGCGAGAAGAAAATATCTCCTTAAACTGAAAAAGATAAGAAAGGGAGAACAAGATGACCTTCATTAACGAAGAGGATAGAAAGGCAATAACGAAGGAATTCGAGAAGCTTGAAGAGAAGGCGAAGTTAATCCTCTTCACCCAGAAGCTTGAATGTCGTTACTGTGAGGAGACGAGGATGCTCCTTGAGGAGGTAGCTTCGCTCTCGGATAAGATAGAGCTCACCGTTTACAACTTCCTGGTGGATAAGGATCAGGTAGCCAAATACAAGGTGGATAAGATCCCGGCGATTGTGATCGAGGGAAAGAAGGATTACGGCATCCGCTACTATGGGATACCCTCGGGATACGAGTTCGGCTCGCTGATCGAGGATATAATCGATGTATCCCGGGGAAAGACCGATCTCGCTGAGGAAACGAAGGAGAAACTCGCTACCCTGGCTACGCCGGTTCATCTTCAGGTGTTCGTAACCCCTACCTGTCCTTATTGCCCCCAGACGGTGAGACTGGCTCATAAATTCGCCATCGAAAGCGATCTGGTAACCGCGGATATGGTGGAGGCGATCGAGTTCCCCTATCTTTCCCAACGCTATGAGGTGAGCGGGGTACCGAAGACGGTGATAAACGAATACCACCACATCGTAGGGGCTTATCCGGAGCCGATGTTCATCGAGGAGGTGTTGAAAGGGGCAACCGGCGGATAGAATAAAACCTCCCTATTCCGGGAAGCCATAACCACCACCCCCGGGGGTCTCGATCCTCAAGATGTCCCCGGGGGCTACTTTTATGTTTACCTTTGAGGGAAGGGAAATCTCCCCTTTCTTCGTGATCAGGGTATTCTTCCCCACCTTCCCCGGAAGACCTCCGGAGAG
>JAGGZT010000059.1 GCA_021161905.1 Acidobacteriota bacterium
CTTCTATAACAAAAATAAATCAAAGAAATTTCTCTGTCAATATAAATTTTTTTTAAACCAAAAAACATAAACCATCTCTATATAAAAAGAGGGGAATTATTCCCCTCCCTCTCAATAAAACAACCTATAGCGTTTATCAAATAAAGATACTAATGGAGACCGCCTCTCCTCTCAGGGTTGTCTCAACTTCGAGGTGTCTCAAGAAGTGCCTTCATTCTCCTTACCGCTTCGGCAAGTCCGATAAGAGCGGCGTGAGCTATGATGTTATGCCCTATATTGAGCTCCTCGATCTCGGGGATATCGGCTATCTCCCGGACATTTCTGTAGGTAAGACCATGCCCCCCAAGAACGCGAAGCCCGAGCTCCCGCCCAAGCTTGGCGGAAGCGATTATCTTATCGAGCTCCTTCTTCCTCTCCTCCTCCGTCCTTGCCTCAGCATAGCGACCGGTATTTATCTCGACAGCATCGGCACCGATCTCCGCTGAGGTTCTTATCTGCTCCTCAACCGGATCAACAAAGATACTCACCGTAATCCCGCCAGCTTTAAGCTCGCGGACCGCCTTCTCCATCACCTCCCTATTCTTCACCACATCGAGGCCTCCTTCGGTGGTTACCTCGTCGGGCTTTTCCGGAACTAAGGTGGAGGTATCCGGCTTCTCCCGGAGGGCGATCTTTATCATCTCTTCGGTAGGTGCCATCTCGAGGTTGAGCCTCGTCTTTACCACCTGTCGGAGTAATCTAAGGTCCCGCTCCTTTATGTGTCTTCTATCCCCCCGAAGATGAACCGTTATCCCATCGGCACCGGCGAGCTCAGCGATAACCGCCGCCTGTACCGGATCGGGCTCGTTGGTCTTTCTCGCCTCCCTGATGGTGGCGATGTGATCGATATTTACCCCAAGTTTAGTCATTTATCCCCTCCCTAACTTATTCTAAGAGGAAAGTTCTCGCTCTATCACCTGGGAAATTCTCCGAGCGACCGCCTCTATCTCATCCTTATCTTCCCCTTCGACCATCACCCGGGCGAGTAGCTCAGTGCCAGAATAGCGGACGAGCACCCGCCCTCTGCCTGAGAGGGCTTCCTCCTCCCTCCTTATCACCTCGGATATGGCAGGGATTTCGGAGAACGGCGGTTTGCTCTTAACCGGGATATTCAGCAACACCTGAGGGAAACGGGAGAAACCCTCGGTGAGCTCGGAAAGGGAGGCTTTCTCCTCCCGCATCACCTCGAGCACCCTGAGAGCGGTGATGATCCCATCCCCGGTAGCGGAATAACGGGAGTAGATGATGTGCCCCGACTGCTCCCCACCAAGGGAGAGGGAAAGCTCTCTCATCTTCTCCGCCACCTTCCTATCGCCCACTCCGGTCCGCAGCAGTTCTATCCCGGAGGCAGAAAGAGCCCGCTCCAAACCAAGATTGCTCATCACCGTAGCCACCACCGTATTCCGAGCAAGCTCCCCCTTCTTCTTGAGGTAGCGCCCCGAAATATAAAGGACATCATCGCCGTCGAAAACCCTGCCATAAGCGTCAACGAACATCGCTCGATCACCGTCTCCATCGAAGGCGATGCCGAGATCAGCTCCCTCCTCCTTCACCCTCTCCGCCAATACCTCGGGAAGAAGGGAGCCACACCCTTCGTTTATGTTGACCCCGTTTGGCGATACGAAGTAGGCGGAGGCAGAAGCACCAAGGGCGGAAAAGACCCTGGGGGCGATGTCGTAGGTAGCTCCATTGGCACAGTCGAGGGCGATCCTCATTCCGGAAAGATCGACCCCGGTATCAAGCAGGTACTGGAGATAGCTGAGTGAAAGCTCCGCAGGCGGGGTGAACTGAATCAACTCACCCCTCCCAGGAGCAGAAAGCGAAGAAAGCAATCGCTCAAGCTCCTGCTCGAGCGCATCAGCGAACTTATTTCCTTCGCCATCGAAGAACTTTATCCCGTTATCGGGATGGGGATTATGGGAAGCAGAGATGGCACAGCCAGCGGAAAAACCAAACCGCCTTACAAGATAGGAGACCGCTGGAGTGGGAAGGATACCCGCCAAAGCAACCTTTGCCCCGGCGGAAGAAAGCCCCATAGCAAGCGCCCTCTCCAGATCCTCGCCAGAATCCCTGGTATCCCGGGCGATCACCACCACCCGCTCCCCTCTCCCGAGCATCTCACCTAAAGCAAAGCCGATCTTCCTCACCGTCTCCTCATCCAAGGGGAACTCCCCCGGAACCCCTCTTATCCCATCGGTGCCGAATATCCTCTCCATTCTCGGTTAAAGCCCCCTTATTGCTTTGATATCGTTACCTTTACCTCTTTAGGTATTATGGATATTATCCTAAGGTTTCCCTTCTTCCCCGATATTATATCCACCTTAGGGGAAACCATATACCCCATTGCGAGAGGAACAAGCCCTTTTCCATAAACCACCGCCCTAAAGTCGGACGGTCTAAGCCGCTCCAGAAGGGAGGAAGGTCCCTCCACCACCACCGCTATCTTCTCCGGCTGGAAGCTCGCCCGATAGGAGCTTCGCACAAGCTTAACGGGGATACCTTCTATCCTTCGTCGTTCTATCCTCTCTCCGATCTCCACCGACACCTCGGCATAACGATCCCCGAGCAACCGTACCCTTGGGTTGGGAACCACCAATCTGACCCGCTCACGGAAGGAGCTCGCCCGCTCCGCTACCGAGACCGGGGTGGTCAAAACCTGATCAAGCGAGGCAACTTCGCTTCTCGCCCCTTCGACTATCACCTGCTCCGGGGATACGGATACCCTTCGCACCGCAAAACCTGATTTCGGTGTTCCCACCACCGAGGGCACCACTGGGAGCTTCCTCGCCATCTTCTTCTCTATGGTAAGCTTTATCTGTGATGGAGAAACCTTAACCACATTAGCCCCCCCAGGAAGATGGACGAGATCGGCGGTTATGGGTATTATCTGCTCTCCTTCCGTCACCTTGGAAAGATCTACGATGACATTTATCTGGGCTTCGCTCAACCGGCTGAGGATCACATCGGGCGCCTGCACCCTAACATCGACCGTATCGGGGTATTCCCCAGCAATAGCCAACTTGCCGGGAAGACCTGCGAGTTGAAGGGGTACCCGAAAATCCATAACACCGCGATTGCCACCACTCACGATGAACCAGAGGAAGATGGCGATAAAGAGAGAGATGAGTTTCAAAGAAAGATTGGCAAAGGGATTAAACCTCATCTCTCTTCCTCCCTTTTCTCCCCCCTCTTGAGGAGCCAGCCGAAGAAACCTCGCCCTACGGGCTTCTTCTTCTCTACCTCGAAGATGGTGTAAAGATCGCGCTTCAAAGCTACCGGTGAAAGCCTCCTCCTTATCTTGCCCTTATAGGCGTATGAGATCTCCCCCCTCTCCTCGGACACAACGAGACAAACCGCATCCGTTTCCTCGGAAAGGCCTATCGCCGCCCGATGCCTTGTGCCCAAACGCCGGCTGAGATAGGGATTGGAGGTGAGGGGAAGAAAGCAGGAGGCAGAGGCTATCTTGTTCCCCTGGATGATCACCGCTCCATCATGGATGGGGGACTTCGGCTGGAAGATGGAGACGATGAGGTCATAACTCACCAAAGCATCGAGCCTTATCCCCCCTTCGATGTAGCTCCTTAGCCCGATGTTCCTCTCAAAGGCGATGATCGCTCCGATCTTGCTCCCAGCAAGGGTGGTGGTAGCCAGCACCACCTCATCTATCACATCCTCCATCCCCTTAAGATGCGAGCGCGGGTGGGCAAAGGGATTCCTCCCGAAGATAGCCAGCCCTCTTCTTATCTCCGCCTGGAAAAGGACGATGATGGCGATCACCAGGTAGCTTAGGAAATTGCTCAGAAGCCAGTTGAGCGTCCTCAAATTGAGCGCCTGAGAGAAGTAGTAGGCGACGATGATGAAGGCGATGCCAAGGGCGATCTGGACTGCCCGGGTACCCCGAATGAGGAGCAGTATCTCATAGATAAGAAAGGCGACAAGAAAGATATCGATGAGGTCACCTATGGTAAACTGAGATATGGAAAGAAAACTGGAAAAAAATCCCATCTACATCCTCGCTTCCCTTATCTTCTCCGCTATGGTGATCACCCTCTTCATCGCCGCCACATCGTGAACCCGGATGATATCGCCCCGATTGAGCACGATAGCGGCAACCGCCCCCGCCGTCCCCTCGAGCCTTTCTTCTGGCGGAAGATCAAGCACCTTCCCGATAAACGACTTCCTCGAAGGACCGACAAGCACCGGGCGCCCCAAGGACCTAAACGCCTGCAACATCTCTATTATAAGGTAATTATCCTCAACATTCTTGGCAAAACCGATACCGGGATCGATCACCACCTGCTCTTCGGAAACTCCTGCCTCCTCCACCTCCTTCATCTTATCCTCAAAAAAGGAGACTATATCGCCGATGAGATCCCGATATGGTGGGCGTTTATGTCTTCTCTCCGGAGGATTCGGCATATGCATTATGATCAAACCCGCTTTATACTCCCTAATCAGAGGGAGAAGCTTCTCCCCTTGGTAGAGCCCTCCAACATCGTTCACAATATCCGCTCCCACAGCAAGCGCCTCTTTCGCCACCTCCGGCTTATAGGTATCTATGGATATCAAAGCCTCTGTTTTCTCCCTTAGCTTGGTTATCACCGGAAGCACTCGGGAAAGCTCCTCGGAGACGGAGACGAGCTCCGCTCCGGGACGGGAGGATTCCCCGCCGATATCGATCATCTCCGCTCCGGAATCGATCATCATCAAAGCGCGGTCAACCGCCTTCTCTGGGTCTTTATAAATGCCATCGCCAGAAAAGGAATCCGGGGTGATGTTGATCACCCCCATAATAACGGTGCGCGAGCCAAGAGTAAGCTCCTTCCCCCTCGCCTTGAAAGGGATCTCCCTTCTTCCGAAACTGGCGATCATAGAAGAGAGCCTCTCACCCACTCTGGCAAGTCCAAACGGCTGGCGTTTGAGCTTCTCTATAAGCAATCGATACTGACGCAGGGTCCCCGAAAGGAGGACATCGGTCTTACCCTCCCTAAGCTCAAAAGCGGACCGGGAGATGGCAGCTTCCCCCCCTAAGGAAAGCATCTCCTGCTTAAGTATATTCCCTGCTCGAAAATCGAGACCGAGAAGTTTAATGGGGAGATGAAGGAATTTAGACGCCATTATCTCTATCCCGGTAGGATCAACGCCTATCTTCACAAGTTCTCTTTCAGCCTGGTGGATATTGAACAGGGGTAGAAAATAAGAGCAAACCCCCATTTTACTTCCTCCAAGTTTCTCGGAAACCGAGGCAAAAATGAAAAAGAAACGAAGGGCAAAAACTAAAAGCTCAGATTAACCAGCAAACGATTCACCTACTACCGGATGTTTCTTCGGCTTAGTCTTCTTCTCCTTCTCTGTGGCCTTTTCCCCTTGGGCTACTGGTTTTGCCTTTTCAGCAAGGGGTTTACCCTCAAGGATGAGTTTTATCTCCTCAGCGGTGAGCACCTCCCGCTCGAGCAGCGCCTCTGCTATCCTCTCGAGAACCTTTTTGTGATCTAAAATGAGCTTCTTTGCCCGCTCATAATTGGTAGTTACTATCCGCTTCACCTCCTCGTCAATCAGCTCCGCGGTCCGCTCGCTGTACTCCTTGGGGTGGGCGAACTCCTTGCCGAGAAATATGTGCTCATCCTTCCTGCCGAAGGTGAGTGGTCCTAACTGATCACTCATCCCCCACTCACAGACCATTCTCCGCGCCAATTTGGTAGCTCGCTCCAGGTCATTCCCGGCGCCAGTGGTCAGGTCCTTGAGGAATATCTCTTCCGACGCCCTCCCTCCAAGCAATACGCAGAGCTGATCCTCCAGGTACTCCTTGGTGTAGGTATGGCGATCGTCTATAGGGAGTTGTTGGGTCACTCCAAGTGCCGTTCCCCGGGGAATGATGCTCACCTTATGGAGGGGATCGGTCTTGGGGAGGAGCATAGCGAGCAGGGCATGCCCCGCTTCATGATAAGCGGTGTTTTTCTTCTCCACCTCGGTGATAATCATACTCTTCCGCTCCACCCCCATCAGCACCTTGTCCTTCGCCTCTTCGAAATCCTCCATCATTACCTTATCCCGGTCACGACGGGCGGCGAGAAGCGCCGCTTCGTTCACCAGGTTCTCGAGATCGGCGCCGGAAAAACCAGGAGTCCCCCGAGCAAGCACCGAAAGATCGACATCCGAAGCAAGGGGGATCCGCCTCGTATGGACCTTTAATATCGCCTCCCGCCCCTTCACATCGGGCCTATCGACCACTATCCGCCGGTCGAATCTCCCCGGCCTCAGGAGCGCCGGATCGAGGATATCAGGGCGGTTGGTAGCAGCGATGAGGATAACCCCTTCGTTCGATTCAAAGCCATCCATCTCCGCTAAGAGCTGATTCAGGGTCTGCTCCCGCTCATCGTGGCCTCCACCCAAGCCAGCACCCCGATGGCGACCAACTGCATCTATCTCATCGATGAAGATGATACAGGGGGCGTTCTTCTTCCCCTGTTCAAAGAGATCGCGCACCCGAGAGGCACCGACTCCAACAAACATCTCCACGAAATCGGAGCCGCAGATGGAGAAAAAGGGAACATTCGCCTCACCAGCGATCGCCCGGGCGAGAAGGGTTTTTCCCGTGCCCGGAGGACCCATCAGGAGAACCCCTTTGGGAATCCTCCCTCCGAGACGCTGAAATTTCTTCGGATTCTTGAGAAAATCTATTATCTCCCGGAGTTCCTCAAGCGCCTCATCAACCCCGGCGACATCCTTGAAGGTAACCCGCCGTCTGTTCGAAGGGGCGAGTCTTGCCCGGCTCTTTCCAAAAGATAAGGCTTTATTACCCCCAGCTTGCATCTGCCGCATAAAGAAGATCCAGATGATGATGAGCACCACCATCGGCGCCCAGGATAAGAGGGCGGCAAGCCAGGGACTCTGGGAAAGCTCCTTCGCCTCTATCTCCACATGGTGTTTCCTCAGTAGGGGGACGAGACCATTGTAGTTGCTTGGAGAAACAGTATGGAAACGGGTCTTCCCGTCGATATAGGTCCCCTTTATCTTATCCCCCTCGATGACCACCTTAGCCACCCGCCCATGCTCCACCTCGTCGAGGAACTGGGAGAAGATTATCTTCTGCTCAGGACTGGCAGAGACCTGGAACAGGTTCCAAAGAAGAAAGGCTATTATCACCACTACTAACCACAATCTTACGTTCTTGGCAAAAAGGTTCACCTCAATTTCCCCCCACTATATCTATTTACCACAAAAGATTAAATTATTCATCAAAATAAGCGATGTAAGGGAGCTCACGAAGCCGTTCCTGGTAATCGAGCCCGTAACCGAAGACATATTTATCGGGGATCTCAAACCCCACATAGTCAGGAGATAGATCTACTTTCCGCTTGAAAGGTTTATCCAGAAGCACACATACCCGGATCGTACCCGGTCCCTCTTCCTTCAGATGGTTCAGCAGGTAGTTCAAGGTCACCCCGGTATCCAAGATATCCTCGACCACCAACACATCCTTTCCCCTTATGTCGAATTCCGTATCGAAGATGATTATCTTCTTTGAAGATTCACCCACCGCCTCTTCGTCGGTCTTCATCTTGACGAAATCTATCGTCACCGCCACCCCCCTCTCTCTAAGCTCGCGGATGAGATCGGCAAGGAAGAAAAAACACCCCTTAAGTACCCCGAGGATCGCTAACTCCTTTCCCTTATAATCAGCAGCAATCTCGTCAGCCAACTCTGAAACCTTTTTATCTATCTCCTCGGGGGTGAAAAGAATGCGTTCCTTTGCCATCAAAAGACCTCCTCGATAAGAACTATCTCCTTGGTATCGGGGAGCACCTTGAATCTCTCCCCAATCTCGATACCGGCTATCCAAACGATATCTCCATTACTTAAAAAGAGGGGAATACTATCGCGAAGCTTAGCCGGGATCTTTCGAGCAATGAAAAAGTCCTTCAGCTTCTTTCCCCCGGGAGCACCAAGGGGATGGAAATAATCCCCCTCCCGCCGGTTTCTTACCTCAAGGGTCGAGGAAAGTTTCGATCGATCAAGCGCGGCGTAGAGAGGGGAAAAGGTCCTTCCCTCTTCTCTAAACTGCTCCCGGGAGATGATCCTCGCCCGAAACCGACGGCTAAGCTCAGGGATCTCCACCTCACCAGGAATGGAGAAGAGATAACGAAAGGAGACCCTCCTCGTCTCTCTCCGCTCCCGAATTATGAGAGACCCACCCTCCTTAAAGGCGATCAGTCCTCGGGGAAGGGATAGCATTCGCCCCTCGTCCCCCTCAGCAAGCGAAAGGAGAGAATCCACATGATTGAAGGATAATCGGCGGATATCACCCTTCACCCTGAGAAAAGCAAGCCGTACCACCCTCCTCCTCAGAGAGAGAGGAAGGGTAAGAAATCGGGCGATATCGAGAGAGATCCCCCCTTCATCAGTTGAAGCGAGTTCACCCATCCGTTCCATAGCGAGCTCGGTAAGGAATTGATCATCTACCCTGACTATCTCTGCTGCCCGAGAAAGGGTGCTAACCACCTGAGGATTAAAATGCTCCTCAAGATAAGGGATAAGCTCCCTCCTTACCCGATTCCGCATAAATAAGAGGTCATAGTTCGAGGAATCGATCCGATAGGATATCCCCTTTGACCGAAGATAATCGATCACCTCCGTCCTGGCGCTCTCTATCAGGGGTCTTATTATCCCCTCCTCAGTGGTGGGGTAGATAGCAGAAAGCCCCGCCAAGCCAGAACCACGAATCAGCCTCATCAGAAATGTCTCCGCCTGATCATCCTTAGTGTGCCCTATGGCTATTTTATCCATCTTTAATCGTTTCTTCAAGGAAAATAAAAATTTATACCGAGCTATCCTCGCCGCCTCCTCTAAAGACAACCCCTCTGTCACAGCGATCTTGCCCACATCCGCCTTCCCTACCCTGACCGGAACCCCCTTCTTTTTCGCTAAACGGCGTACAAACAGGGCATCCTCCTCCGCCTCCTTTCCCCTAAGCTGATGGTTCAAGTGAGCCACCACCAGGGAGAAGGAAAGTTTATCCTGAAGTTCCAAAAGGATGTGGAACAAAGCAGTGGAATCGGGTCCCCCGGAGAGAGCAACCAATATCCTCTCCCCAGGCTCGATCATCCGATACCGAGATATCGTAGAGGAGACCTTCTCTACCAACATAGGGAAAAATTAAACTCCCATTTCTCTGGAATTGGTTCCCGCGCTTAAAAAGGCTAATGGTGGCGGTGCAGGGATTCGAACCCCGGACGCTGCGGATATGAGCCGCATGCTCTAACCAACTGAGCTACACCGCCACCTTCCCAGCTACTTTATTTATGATATTTCGCCACACACCCCTTGTCAAGGGGTTTCATCTACGGATTATCATCCGAAAGGCTCAATGAATGACCACCTGCAACGGGGAGGTTGCCACCTCCAGGTGAGGCACCGCCTCCATAGGTGGATACCATCCACAGGGGTTCATTTATAGCCGAGGCAGAGGTAGCAACCTTAAAATGTAGGGACAGCCCTTGTGGCTGTCCGACGGGTTACCACCCGCGGGGGTTCA
>JAGGZT010000060.1 GCA_021161905.1 Acidobacteriota bacterium
CCCCGGTGGAGGGGTTGCTCTTCTCCGCTGCGTCTCTGAGGTGGAGAAGATGAAGCTCGAAGGGGATGAGAAGATAGGTGCTGATATCGTGAAAAAGGCTTTAGAGGCACCTCTCCGCCAGATCGCCGAGAATGCGGGTTACGAGGGCTCGGTGGTAGTGGAGAAGGTGAAAGAGATGGACGAGGAGTTCGGCTTCAATGCGGAGAAGGAGGAGTATGAGAATATGTTCCAGGTTGGTGTGGTTGATCCGGTGAAGGTAGTACGGAACGCCCTCATAAATGCGGCGAGCATCGCTTCCCTTCTCGTGACCACCGAAGCGTTGGTTAGCGAGATCCCAGAGAAGAAGGAGAAGGAGCAGATGCCCGGTGGCCCCGGTGGTGGAGGGCTTTATTAAAGCCAGTCTCTCATGAGCTTGAGCCGAGCCCCTGCTCCTTTAGGGGTGGGGGCTCGGCTTAGGTTGACTTTTCCCAGTGCTGATTTCTATAATTGGTTAGGGTAGAAAATGGTGGGTAAGGAGCTCGATAGAAGGAGCAAGGAGGTATTACGGGCGGTGATAAGCCATTTCATCGCCAAGGGTACCCCCGTTGGTTCGAGGACCCTTTGCAAAATGGGGCGTTTCGGTTATAGCCCCGCTACCCTTAGGAATATAATGGCTGATCTTGAGGAGATGGGCTACCTTACCCAGCCTTACACCTCAGCGGGGAGGGTTCCTACCGATAAGGGATATCGGTTCTATGTAGACTCTTTGATGCGCTCCCGGAGGTTGCGGAAAAGAGAGGAGGAGTTCATTCTTTTTTCCCTTAAGAGCTATGCTGGGGACTTAGAACGATTAATGGAGCAGACATCGAGGATCCTCTCCCGACTTTCCAGGAATGTGGGGCTTGTTTTCTGTCCTCGCCTTCCCTCCATTGTGCTTAAGCACATTAGGTTCATAAAGTTGGAATATCCTAAGATATTAGTGGTTATTGTTTGTCACTCTGGTGCGGTGATAAATAAGGTAATAGAGGCTTCCGATGATTTTGAGCAGACGGAATTGGATCGGATCTCAAACTACCTAATGAGCGAATTCAATGGTCTTACCCTTATTGAGATAAGGAGCAGGTTGCTTCGGATGATGCAGGAGGAGAAAGCGATCTATGACCGATTGCTCTCCCGGGCGCTTAGTCTCTCCACCAAGAGTTTTACCGATGATCTTCTCACTGAATCCTTGCATTATGCTGGGACATCTCAGCTTTTAGAGCAGCCGGAGTTCGCCGATATCAATCGGATGAAGTCATTATTCCGTGCCTTGGAGGAGAAGGGGAAGCTGATCAAGCTCCTTACCAGATGTATCGAGGATGAAGGGGTTCAGGTGATCATTGGCTCGGAGGCTCCTTCGCAGGAGTTTAAGGAATACAGCTTTATTATCTCTCCTTATAAGTCCGGCGATAACATACTTGGCACCTTGGGGGTTTTGGGTCCCCGGAGGATGGAGTACGATAAGACCATTCCTTTGGTTAGATATGTATCGTATGTTCTTTCGCAGACGATAACCGAGTACTCGTTATGAGGAGAGAAAGATGAAGGATGAGGAGAGGGAAAAAATAAAGAGGAAGGAGAGCAAGAAAGAAGAGGAAAAGGAGCGGGTTGAAGAAGAGGAATCCGTCATCTTGGAACGGGAGGAGGCTGGTATAGTTGAGGAAGGAAAAAAGGAAGGGAAAAGGGTAGATAAAGATAAAGTTATCGAGGAGCTCTCCCGAGAGAAGGAGCTTTACTTTGAGCGATTGCTTCGGTTACAGGCTGAGTTTGAGAACTTCAGGAAACGAGTGGAAGAGGAACGGAAAGAGTTTTACCTGATGGCGCTCACCGATTTGGTAGGAAAGCTTCTTCCCATCCTCGATGATTTTGAACGGGCGCTCTCAGTGGATGCTACGGATCTCGCCAAGTACCGTGAAGGGGTGGCTCTCATTTATAAGGGGTTTCGCTCCATACTTGAGGGATTTGGGCTTAAAGAGGTCCCTGCAGTAGGGGAGCGATTTGACCCCAGGGTACATCAGGCGGTAATGCGGGAGGAGGTCGACGATGTCGAGGAGGAAACAGTGGTCGAGGAGTTTAGAAAGGGGTATTTTTTGAAGAACCGACTGGTAAGGCCGGCAATGGTCAAAGTGGCGGTAAAGAAGGAAAAGGAAGTCGCTCCAGCGGATCCGGAAAAGGGTGAAAAGGGTAAGGATGAAGGTGAGACAGCCAATTGAGTTAGGGATCTTTCCTTGTTTTATAATAATCGTCCTCAATAGCTTTTTTATTATCGGGTGATGATGTACGGGAAGAAGGACTACTATGAGATCCTGGGTGTTCCCCGTAATGCGACCCAAGAGGAGATAAAGAAGGCATACCGTCGGCTGGCGATAAAATATCATCCCGATCGGAATCCGGGGGACAAAGAGGCAGAGGAGAAATTCAAAGAGGCAGCAGAAGCCTATTCTGTCCTTGGCGATCCTAAAAAGAGAGCAGAATACGACCGGTTCGGGACGGTCGGTGGTCCTTCTCCCGGGTTTACCTTTACCGGCTTCGATTCCGATCTATTCAGCGAGTTCGCCGATATCCTTGGAGATTTCTTTGGCTTCTCCGATTTCTTCGCTGGTCCTCGCTCTCGCACCAAACGGGTAAGCAGGGCTAAACCAGGGGCTGATCTTCGGTATAAGCTGGAGATATCCTTTGAGGAAGCGGCTTTCGGTACCGAGGTTAAACTTAAGATACCTCGCTTGGGTATCTGTAAAGAATGTGGTGGTTCTGGAATAGCGGGAGGAGGGCAACCTACTCCTTGTTCTACCTGTGGAGGACGGGGCAGCATCAATTACCGCCAGGGGTTTCTTCTCATCAGCCGTACCTGCCCTCGTTGTGGGGGAACGGGGGTTATCGTGGCGAACCCCTGCCCCAAATGTGGAGGAAGTGGCCGAGTAAAGGAGGAGAAGACCCTAAAGGTGAAGATTCCACCCGGAGTAGAAAGCGGAAGTCGCCTTCGGTTGGAAGGAGAGGGAGAAGCTGGTGTTGCTGGGGGTCCTCCTGGTGATCTTTACATCGATATCTATGTGAAACCGCATCCCATCTTTGAGAGGAAAGGGAACGATATCTATTGTGAGGTTCCCATTACCTTTTCTCAAGCTGCCTTAGGGGCGGTGATAACCGTTCCCACCTTGGAGGGGGAAGGGGAGATAAAGATACCCCCGGGAACCCAAACGGGTAGCCTATTCCGATTGAAGGGCAGGGGGATAAAGGATGTAAATGGAAGGAGGAGGGGAGATCAATTTATCCGAGTGGTGGTTAAAACCCCTACTAAGCTTACTTCGGAGGAGCGGAAGCTTTTCGAGGAGCTCTCCCGCCTTGAACAATCGAAAAGGGAGTAATGAGCCACCGTCGTCGTTTCTTCGTTCCTGCGGGGAGGATAAAAGGGAAAAAAGCCTTCCTTTCCGAAGATGAGCGCCATCATTTAGCTGATGTATTGCGAATAAAGGAAGGGGAGGAAATTTTCCTCTTCACCGAGGATGGCGTTGAGTATCGAGCACGCATTCTCTCTACCAAGCCACATCATGCAGAGGCGGAGATCGTTGAAGAGATCCCTCCTCGACTGACCGACCCCAAGGTTAAGATCTATTTGATAATCGGGGTACTCAAAGGAAAGGGGTTGGAGTTGGTGGTAAGAAGGGGGACTGAGCTCGGGATTTCCTCGTTCGTCCCCGTTTTTTCGGCAAGGACGATCGTGAGAGGGTTAACCAATGTCGACCGTTTGCGGAAGATAGCCATTGAGGCAGCGAAGCAATCGGGGAAACGAACGGTGCCTGATGTCTCCTTGCCCGTTTCATTCTCTGAACTTGATCTCTCTTCCTTTCCCGGGTTAAAGATCATCCTCGATGAAAAAGCCCCAAAGCGACTTAGAGAGGTTCTTCCAAATAGAGACGAAGTAGAGGAAGTTACAGTGATGGTGGGACCTGAAGGAGGGTGGAGCAGGGATGAGGTAAGAGAAGCAAGCAATTACGGTTTTATTCCCGTAGGGTTAGGCGAGCGGATATTGAGGAGCGAGACCGCTGCTCTCGCCATCTCCGCTATAATAGGATACTATTTCGGGGATTTGGGTTAGTTTCTCCCTCTATTTAGTTTTTCCCGGTAATCCGGTGCCTTTATCTCCACGGTGCGACACATTTCAAGAAGGCGGGAGCGAATTGAAGCACCTATCCTCATCTCAAGGGTCTCTTCCCCCTCTTCCTCCGGTACATCGAGGTAGTTTGAGGCAGCAAGGGTGATCAGGTTCTCGTTATAGCGGTGGTTGATGATGTAGGCGATGGTATCGAGAACCCAACTGGTAGGCCTTTGGGAGCCGAGATCGTCGATAACCAAGACCTCGGTTTTAAGGGCGGGTTCGATAACGGCAAAAGAGGGGATTTCTGAGAGGGGAGAGAAGCTTTTTTGAAGTTCCCGAAGGAGATCCCGATAGTCATAGTAGAGGCAAGAAGCTCCTTTCTTCCCTACCAAGGCGGATATTATTGACACGAGAAGATGGGTTTTCCCCACCCCGGTTTTCCCCAGAAATAAAAGGCCCTTCTCGACCAGGGGATAATTCTCCACAAACTCTTGGGATATCCTCTTCGCCCGGTCGAGATAGGGGTTCCCCTTTGTGTCAAAATTATCAAAGTTTGCCTCGAGGAATCTAAGGGGGACTTGCGCCTCACGAAGGAGATTTTCCCCTTGTCTTTGGTAGAAACAACGGCAACGGACTGCTCGAGTGAATCCGTCCTTCTCCTCCACTATCCATCCAGTGCCTCCACAAAGGGGGCATTCGGTCTTCGTCTTTTTTCCCATCTTTCTTCAGTTAAGATATCCTTCAAGCTTGCGACTTCTCGCAAGCATCCTCAATTTTTTGAGGGCTTGGTTTTCTATCTGTCTCACCCGTTCCCGGGAAAGGCCCATTATTTCCCCTATCTGTTTTAGGGTCATCGGTTCCCTTCCGGAAAGTCCGAAGCGAAGGGTTATTACCTTTTGCTCCTTCGGTTTTAATAAGCTGAGCAATTCCTCTATCTGTTGTTTGAACGATTCTTGGATGAGTTCAGCATCCGCTGGTGGCATCGTATGCTGTTCTAAGGTGTCCAGAAGCTCAAAACCATCGTCATCGGAAAGCTTGGTGCTGAGGGAGATCTCATCCCCCATTATCTGATAGAGTTTATTTGCCTCTTCCACGCTTATATTGAGCCCTTTTGCCAGCTCCTCGGAGGAGGGGTTACGCTCAAGCTCTTTGGTTAGTTCCGACATCTTCTGTCCAAAGCGGTAAAGGAGGTTTGCCTGCTTTTGGGGGAGTCTCATCGCGTGCGCTTGATTGGAAATGGCATGGAGGATCGCCTGCCTGATCCACCACACCGCGTAGGTGATGAACTTGACATTCTTCTCTGGATCGAACCTTTTTGCCGCCTCGATCAATCCTATATTCCCCTCATTTATTAGATCGAGGAAGGAAAGACCACACCCCCGATATTTTTTGGCAAAGCTGACCACGAAGCGAAGGTTCCCCTCAATAAGCCTCTTGAGCGCTTTTTTATCCCCCTTCTTTATCCTCTTCCCTAACTTTTTTTCCTCCTCAGGGGTGATGGGGGGGATCTTAGATATCTCCTTGAGATATAAGCTCAACGCATCCGGAGCCTTCTCTTCAGGTACCGGTTTCTTTATCCCCATTCTCTCTCATCTCCTTAAACCTAGCGATGGTAGCCCGAGGGACCTTTACCAAAGCGTTCTTATAGAGATCCTCGACCGACCGCAGTTCAACCTTTAATGTCTCACAGACAAACTTTACCAATTCATCGTACTCCCGTTGGAGTTTCTCCAACTTCTCTCTCATATTCAGGATAACCTCTACCCCAGCCAAGTTCACCCCGAGCTCCCGGGTGAGATTGAGGATCAGCTCCAGCTTTTTAAGGTCTTCGTCGGAGTAAAGTCGGGTATTCCCCTCGGTCCGCGACGGCTTTAGTAACCCTTCCCGTTCGTATAAACGAAGGGTTTGAGGATGGATGTTGTATAGTTTGGCTACCGCGCTTATCATATAGTAGGGTTTTTTCCCTTCCTTCATCTTATATCACCAACCCCTCTCTTGGGTTCTCTGGGTTTAATCGGGCAAACTCCCGGAGAAGCTCTTTTGAGCGCTCGTCGACTATCTTGGGTGGTACTATCTCTACCTCCACGAACTCATCACCCCTTCCCTTTCCCTGGAGCGAAGGTACCCCTTTACCCCGGAGGCGGAATTTCTGTCCGCTTTTGGTCCCTGGGGGAATACGGATGGTTGCCTTCCCCTCTATCGTGGGTACCTCTATCTTCCCTCCGAGGACCGCCTCGGTAATGGTGAGAGGTATTTTAACATAGATATTGTCCCCTTTCCGGGTGAAGATGGGATGAGGGCTGACATTGATGAGGATGTAGAGATCGCCCGGGGGACCACCGTTTCTTCCCGGGCCTCCCTTCCCCGGAACCCGTACTCGAGATCCAGTATCCACCCCTGGGGGGATGCGAACCTTTATCCTCTCCCTTTTCTGCTCTATTCCTCCTCCACCACAGCGAGGGCATTTTGCCCCGATTATCCTTCCTGTTCCTCTACAGCGGTCGCAGGTGGTGGCGATATGGATTGGCCCCCGGGTGAATGTCTTTTTCCCGCTTCCTCCACATTCAGGGCAGACCGAATCCCCTCCACCTACATAGCCCTTCCCACCACAAATCGAGCAAGGAACGGGTCTTAGGTAGGTGATGGTAGTGGTAAGCCCCCGAACCGCATCCATAAAGCTGATGTTCATCGTGTACTGGATGTCCTCCCCCCTTTGGGGGATGTTCTTCTCCTTTCTCTCCCGACCCCGAAAGAACTGAGAGAAGAGATCACCAAAACCACGGGACTTGAAGAGATCGAAATCGAAGAAGTCGAACCCCCCGAACCCAGAAAAACCACTGGAGGAGGCATCAAACCCTACCCCTACTCGCCCAAACTGATCGTATTGCTTCCGCTTTTCTGGATCACTCAACACATTGTATGCCTCGGATATCTTCTTAAACCGCTCCTCAGCCTTCCTGTCGCCGGGGTTCAAGTCGGGATGGTACTTCCGGGCGAGCTTGCGATAGGCTTTCTTTATCTCCTCGAATGAGGCGTTACGGGGGACCCCTAATATCTGATAATAATCCTCATTCTCTCCCATCTTTACCATCACCTACCTAATTCATTTCTCTATCTTTATCGCAATCCTCTTCGCCCTTTTCTCCTCCAGTTTGGGGAGGTGAACCTCAAGAACCCCTTGGGAGAGGGTGGCTGATATCCTCTCCTTATCCACCTTGGCAGGGAGGAGGAACCTTCGCTCGAAGGGACCGTAAAAACGCTCCATTCGAGACCAGTTGCCCCTTGCTCCACCTTCTTCGAGCCTCCGCTCTCCGGAGATCACCAACTCGTTTCCCTCGATCTCGAGCTTTATATCCTCCTCTCTAACCCCAGGAAGCTCTGCTGAGAGCACTATCTCCTCCCCGGTCTCATAGATATCGACCGGAGGGCTCCAGCTTGCTACCTCAAGTTGGGGAACGAGTTCCCGCGAGGAGAACATCCGCTCGAAGAGGGAATTCATTTCGCTCAGTATAGCGTCGAGGTCAGAAAACGGTATCCCTTTCAGGGGCATTTTATTCTCCCTTAGTTCGCCTTTTTGTCATCATCCTCCACATACTCCGCATCTATTACCTCTTCTTCTTTCTTTTTTTCCCCCTTCTCCTCAGTCGATCCTCCACCACTGGTGGCACTTTGGGCAGAACCCGCTTTCTGGTACATATACTCAGCGAGCTTGTGGGAGGCTTTAGTGAGATTCGCAAGCGCCTGCTCAATCCTCTCTTTACCGCCTTCTTCCATAGCTTTCTTCGTCTCCTCGATGGCTCGTTCGATCTCCTTTGCCTCTGCTTCGCTTATCTTATCCCGGTTCTCCCGGAGCACCTTCTCCGTGATGTAGACCATCTGATCCGCCCTGTTTCTCGCTTCGATCTCCTCCTTTTTCCTTCTATCCTCCTCAGCATGCTCTTCCGCCTCTTTTACCATCCGCTGAATCTCCTCTTCGGTTAAACCGCTCGAAGAGGTGATGGTTATCTTCTGCTCCTTTCCAGTAGCGAGGTCCTTAGCCGACACATTGAGGATTCCGTTGGCATCGATGTCAAAGGTAACCTCTATCTGGGGAACCCCACGGGGAGCAGGAGGGATACCGACTAAATGGAACCTGCCTAAGGTTCTATTATCACGCGCCATCTCCCGTTCGCCTTGAAGCACATGAATCTCCACCGAGGTCTGGTTGTCGCTTGCAGTGGTAAATATCTCGCTTTTTCTGGTGGGTATGGTGGTGTTACGCGGGATCAACTTGGTGAACACCCCTCCCAAGGTTTCTATGCCGAGAGAGAGTGGGGTTACATCGAGGAGTAATACCTCCTTCACCTCACCAGCAAGCACCCCAGCCTGAATAGCAGCACCTACGGCGACCACCTCATCCGGATTAACCCCCTTGCATGGCTCTTTGCCGAACAGCTCTCGGACGATCTCCTGAACCTTGGGGATTCTGGTGGAACCACCAACCAGAACTACCTCGTCTATGTCCTTTGGTTCAACGCCGGCATCCTTCATCGCCTGCTTACAGGGGTCGATGGTCCGCTTTATTATCTCGTCCATAAGCTGTTCCAGTTTTGCCCTGGTGAGTTTCATCTGGAGGTGCTTGGGACCAGAGGAATCAGCAGTGATGAAGGGGAGATTTATCTCCGTTTCCATCATCGTGGACAGCTCTATCTTTGCCTTTTCCGCTGCCTCCTTTAGCCGTTGCATCGCCATTTTATCCTTGCTTAGATCGATGCCTTGATCCTTCTTAAACTCCTCGACGATCCAGTCGATAACCCGCTTGTCTATGTCATCGCCTCCTAAATGGGTATCACCGGCAGTTGCCTTGACCTCTATTACTCCCTCACCGACCTCGAGGATAGAGATATCAAAGGTGCCGCCACCGAAGTCGTAAACCGCAATCAGCTCATCCTTCTTCTTATCCAAGCCGTAGGCAAGTGAAGCGGCGGTTGGCTCATTGATTATTCGGAGGACCTCGAGCCCAGCTATCCTACCCGCATCCTTGGTCGCCTGGCGCTGAGAATCATTGAAGTAAGCGGGTACAGTGATCACCGCTTTGGTGACCTTCTGTCCCAGATAGTTCTCTGCTGCTTCCTTCAGTTTCTTAAGGATCATCGCCGAGATCTCCGGGGGAGAGTATTGCTTCCCCATCACCTCTACTCGAGCATCACCATGAGGTCCCTTAACCACCTTGTAAGGCACCATCGTGATCTCCTCGGAGACCTCATCATACCGCCGTCCCATAAACCGTTTTATGGAATAAATGGTGTTCTCCGGGTTGGTTACCGCCTGTCTCTTGGCGAGTTGCCCCACCAATCGTTCCCCTTTCTTGGTGAAGCCGACCACCGAGGGGGTGATATTGCTTCCCTCCTGATTAGGAATGACTACAGGTTTTCCCCCCTCCATTACGGCAACTACCGAGTTGGTAGTTCCCAAGTCTATCCCAATCACCTTGCTCATTTGCTTCCACCTCCATTTTCTAAAGTATTAGTCCATTTTTATTATAGAATTTGAGTTAATTATTGTCAAGTTTTTTGAGGGAAAATTTTCCGATCTCTATGGATGGCTAATGGTAAGCGTAGAAGAGGGCTTCCCCGAACGATCGAAACCGATAAGCAGATAGCCACCACCACGGGGTTTATATATATACAATCTCCCCTTTGCGTCCCTTAACTCCCTGGGAGGGAGTAGGCCCTCCCTTACCAGAAGAAAGAGGTTCTTCGGATAGCGAGAATGCTGGAAATAGTAAATAGCTAAAGCTTTTTCTATCCGTTTCATTCGGAGATAGGAATCCCCTTCAATGAGGGAAGAAACCGGTTTCTCCTTAATGGTAAAGGGATAGAATGGAGCCTCTCGTCTTAGGTAGAGGGAGAAGGAGGCTACCAATAGGACGGTGATGAATATTAAACTGACACCAAGCCGTGAAGGAAGGACCTCCTTTTTCTCTTTAATGGGCGCCTCTTTTGCCCATTTAAGATAGACCAGTTTTCGTTCCAGCAATTCGTATATCGCCCTTGAGGCTTCGAATTGGGAAAGCTCTAAAGAGAAGGCGATCTCCTTTATGTTCTTCTTCCCGTCTATCGCCTGATAGACCCGGAATACCTCTGGACTCAGCTTTATCTCTCCCTCTTTATCCCCTTCCTCCGGTAAAGGTGGTTTCTCCTCGCCGAGAAAGGTTCCTTCTTCAGCTGTCTCAACCACCCTTATGCCGGAGAGGGGGTATTTATCGACGACCAAGGTGGGCGAGGGTATCTTCTTCTCAATGATGGGGAGTTCGTCCACTATCTGAACCGCTTCCATAAGGATGGCTTGAGCAGAAAGGAGGGGGAGATAATCCGCTTTAAGCTCTTCCTCCTCAGCAGGATCAAAGTGGAAACTTGCCTCCTTCAATTGGAATAGCTTGTAAAGCCTTTCCTTGACCAGTTTGTCAAGGAGCTTTTTGACCTTCTCTGGAGATATGATCCCACTTGAGATGAGGATCCGAGGTAGAGGGTAGAGGGTTTCTTTCTTAATCTCAAGAACTTCCCTCAGTTTCTCTTGAGAGAGCAGTTGATTTTCCATTAAGTGGGAAATGAGTTCCTCGTCAAGGGGAGAGGTGTCAGAATCGGCAGAGGTTATTGCTCCTTTTAAGAAGGTTACCCTTATCTCCTCCTCATTTGTTTTTATGGTCAGCACCCCGCTTTTCTGCTGATAGGAGAGGAGTTGGAATATCTCGGTTAGGCTGAAATCCTTTAGGGTTCCCTCTAATGCCATTGATCTCCACCTTTTAAGCTAAGGATGCTCAGTAGATATACGATGACCCCGCCTATTCCAAGGAGTATCCTCACCGGGGACCAGCCTCCTGAGAAGAGAGGGGAAGTGGTTAGAAGAAAGGGATAGAGGAGAAAAGAGAGGAAAAGGATGAGCCAGGAAAAGGTCAACACCCCACCCCAACCAGCCTGTCCCCCCAATTGATGCCCTCCGCCGGGGAGGATGAGGGTAATTAGATAGCGGAGGAACTTTTTCTTGAATTGATACCTCCCTATCTGGGAAAGCTTTAACTCCTTTGCCTGAGGTGATACTCCGTCCCTCTTAATAAATAGATGATAACATTGAGAGCAGTAGGAGTTTTCCGGTATCCCTACTCGGCAACGGTAGCAGAAGGGTTTTCCACACATTTCGCAAACACGGGCGGTGGGTAGATCCCGAAACGCTATAGAGATGATAAGCACCAACAAAAGGGCGACAAAGCCACTTATAGTTAGAGGATTTAGGAGAATAGAACCCCAGATGGTTCCTGGATTGGATCTAACCCTCCTCCTTAGGAAATGGGAGAGATCTTTAAACGCCCAAGAAAGAAGTTCCTCCTTTGTTGGCTTCATATCTATTGTTCGGGCTTGGCTTTCGGATGGAGGAGGACTAAGGGAAGGCTCCAACCGCCGTGCTTCGTTCATCATCTTATTGGCTTGGTCAAAGTCAAGGAGTTCGGAATAGGCAAGGCTTAGGTTGTAATAAGGGATGGGATTTACTGGGTCCAGCTCTACCGCTCGTTTGTAATGTTCTATAGCCAGTTCGGGATGACCAGAGAGAAAGAGGATATTCCCCCGATTATTATAAGCAAGGGAAAGCTCGGGATGCTTTTGGAGTAGCTTTCCATATTCTGCAAAGGCGAGATCGAACTTCTCCTCTCGCTGATATTCCAAAGCAAGGAGGATGTGAGCAGTCAAGTCATTCGATTCGGTCTTCACCATCTTTGTGAGATGGTGTTCCGTAATTGCGTCCAGCCGTTCCTCGATAAAATTAGCTGCCACTTCCAGCTTAGGAGAGCGGGAGAAATCAAGCAGTCCTAAAGAGAGGTTGGTTATCGGGAAAAGGAAGGTCATCATGATGAGGCTTACCCAGGCAAAAAGTTTTTCCGCCCCCTTATAGTAACGCCAAGAGATTATCATAAGGTAGAGGATAAATATTCCTGCTCCCAGGAATAGCAGAAGGGGGGCGAAGAGGTAGAAGATAGCCAACCCCGATACCAGAAGAGGTGGTAACCTTTCTCCCCAAAACTCCTCAAAATCATGACGGATCTGTTTATGGTATTTGATTAGCTTTAGGATGAGAAAGGTGAGGATACCAGCGACAGAGGAGAGTAAAAGGAGATAGAGGATATTCATCAAAATAAGATAACGCCCTAAAAGGCTTCTTGTTGATGCCCTTATCCCCTTTAGGTACCATTTGGCTGCTGGGATTATATCTGAGTTTTTGAGAGATATTCTACCTAATAGATAGTAACTTGGAGAAAGATAGGGATCGAGGGAGATCGCTTTCTTGAGGTCGTTCCTTGCCTCTTTGTATATCCCTTTATTAAAAAATGTCCTTGCTTCGGTAAAATAAGCGCCGGCAAGCTCAGGGAGAGCTTTTATTCCTCCTTCTTTTGCCAGTCTTAAGATCTCACTATCCAACTCCTCTACCTGAGGTAGATTTCTGTCCGCCATTAACCTTCTTCTTCTCTGCCAGAGCGAACGAAGTCTACCGGGAAGAGAGAGAGAGATTCCTTCATCCGCTACTTTAGCCTCATCGATGAGAGGGGGTTGAATGGAGGAAAAAGAAGGAAGAGAAAGACAGAATATGGTAGCTATCACCAAAAGCAAAACAATAGTTCTTCTCATTTCCGCTATTAAAGTTTGATGAATTTGCTCTTCGCCAGATATGCCATCCTGAGTTCGTAAAGGACCTCTTCGATCAACCTCGTTTCCTCCTCGGTCCTGTTTCCTTCGGTCTTTTTCTTAAGCATATCGATTATGTCTATTATCTGGCGAGCAGCAGTAAGGTCGACCCTTTCCTTCTCCTTTCCTGGAGCTCCTCCCAGGTTAACAAGGGCTGAAGCGGCTAACGACATAATGAACGAGCTAAAGGTAATGAGGGGATCTTTTTTTCTTCCTTCCTCTTCCCTTTTTTCCTGAGTTTCCTTTTTTGATTTCCCCCCTTCCTTTAATGGATCTCTCTCGATAGTATTGGATTTCCTCTTCCCTCTGTTGCCCATAGCAAAGAGAAAAACTTTGCTTTATCTTGGCTTTTATATTTTATCATTTGAAAAATATTAAGACAAGGAAAAAAGGAATGCTTGTATGGAAGGGATGGCTCCCGTATAATAAAATTTTTAGGAGTAGTAAGGATGGAAAAAAGATTTGCCAGTCTGGTTGAACTTGTTGCTTTTCTGAGAAGTGAGAAGGGGTGTCCTTGGGATAGGGAGCAGACTTTGGATACGGTGAGGTCCTATCTCGTTGAGGAGACTTATGAAGTGGTGGAGGCTATCGAGGAACGGGATTTTCAGAAGCTTAAGGAGGAGCTGGGAGATCTCCTTTTCGAACTGGTTTTTGTAGCTCAACTGGCAAAGGAAAGGGGAAAATTCGAGATCTCCGATGTTATCTCCGGGATAGTGGAGAAGATGATCAAGCGACATCCCCATGTATTCGGGGGGAGGAGGGCGGAATCGCCTTCCGAGGTGGTACGAAATTGGAATGAATTGAAAAAAAAGGAGAGGAACCCCGCTTCCCTTCTTGATGGCGTTCCTAACGGTGCGCCTTCCCTCCTTCGTGCTTATCAATTGACCGAGCGAGCAGCGCGGGTTGGCTTTGACTGGCGCGAGTTGGACGAGATCCTGGATAAGCTTTTTGAAGAACTCTCCGAACTCAAAAGAGCGAGAGAGAAGGGGGAGGCGAAGGAGGTGGAGGATGAGGTCGGAGACCTTCTTTTCGTGGTAGCCAACATAGCTCGCTTCTTGGGAATAAATCCTGAGATCGCCCTTGCCCGGGCGAATCGGAGGTTTGAAGGTCGTTTCCGTTACCTTGAGCAAAAACTCAAGGAAAAGGGAATTATGCTGGAGGAGGCGAGCTTAGTAGAGATGGAGGAGTTATGGCAGGAGTCAAAGGGTAAAGAGAGGAAAGTGGAGGTTGATAGATGAAGAAATTACTCCCGATCGTTTTGATAATTCTTTTTTCTCTATCGGCTTTAGCCGAAGAGAAACCCTTAAGGGTCGAGGTGAGCCCGTTTTTGGGCACCGTCTTCAAAAGCGATTTCTCCCTTTCGGGGAACATCGAGTACCATCATGATTATCGGTATCTCGCTGGGGGAAAGTTGGCGGTTTTCTTCAATGATAGTATTGGGGTAGAAGGTTATTTCGCCTACTCACTTTCCTCCGTTTTCGTCATCGATAATGAGGCTGAGAAGACGGAAAAGACCCGCTATTCCACTCTGATCTATGGTGGGGACCTGGTGGTCAATCTGGGTAAACTCGATGTAATACCCTTCCTCGCTGCCGGGGTGGCTCGGATCTCGTATCGGGTGCCGGATGAAGGTTCCCCCTTCTCCGTCCGGGGGAGCCATTATGAGCTCAATGTAGGCGGTGGAATGAAATATTACTGGTTCGAGTGGCTCGCCTTTCGTGGCGATTTTCGCTGGCGGTTCATCTTTCTCGGTGGGGGGGATCTACCCACCTATACCAGTTATTTTGAGTTCACTGGTGGGGTATCATTTGTTTTAAGAAAGTAGCCTGAGATGTCGAAGGAGGAGAACTATCGCTGGCTTAAGGAGCGGGCGGAGAAGGAGGGGATGGTTCTTTTCGGGGTGGCTGATTTCACCCGCTACGATCGGGAACATTATCTTTCCCCAAAGGAGATAGAGGGGCTATCCTATGCCATCTCGATGGGGGTAAGGCTTTCTAAGGCGGTCCTCGCTGGTATTGAAGATGGTCCTACTCTCCTTTATTCCTGGCACTACCGCCAGGCGAACATCCAACTCGATAAAACCGCTTTCCTCATCGCCAACCTAATCCAGGAGAGAGGATATCGCAGTCTTCCCATTCCCGCTTCTCAGATCGTCGATTGGCGGAAACAGGTGGCACATCTCTCCCATAAGCATATCGCTCGCTTGGCAGGATTGGGCTGGATCGGTAGGAATAACCTCCTGGTAACCCCTGAATATGGGGCACAGGTGCGGTTGGTTACCGTTCTCACCGATCTCCCTTTGCCCGTGGCGGATAGAGTCTTGCCCTTTGGCTGTGGCGACTGTTTTTCCTGTATCTCTGCCTGTCCTGTATCTGCCCTGGGGGAAAGGGCAGAGGATTACTCCTTTGAACGATGTTTTGATAAATTGACCTATTTCTGTAAAAAGAAGAACCTGGGGCTTTATATCTGTGGGATATGCGTTAAGGCGTGCCCAGGAAGGGGGGTTAAGGATTAACCCGATCGAAAAATCCTATCCAATCAAGTCTATATTCCAAAGGACCAGTTAGTTCGCGAAAACCACCCCGCTTAAGGCGGGGGGATTGGTCCTTTACCTGGGAGAAAGTGGAGGAGAGCCACCGGGCTATGCCCTCGATCAACCTTCCCCGGTCCTCTTTTAGAATATCACGAGAAAGGCGGGTTTTTTCCCTTTCATTTATGGTAATCTTCTCTAAGAAGGGATAGGTCGCCGAGAGTTTCTCTTTCGTTTTTCTCAGATAGTAAAGGGTAATAAAGTCTCCTACTTCCTCCTTAAGTCTCGTTTCAATGAGTTGGATCGCCTGCATCAAAAGGGGCGCCACTATATCCCGGTTGGCAAGTAGGAGGGGGACCACCTCGTTCAGGGTTTCCATCACCTGTTGGTGCTGTTGGTTCACCTTTTCTATCCTCTCCGGAAGTTCGCTTTCCTCTGCCTGAGGCCAGGCTTTCTCTATCTTCTTGTATATCTGACCTTCACTTATCACCAAGGTGGTTATCCGCCCTTCCCCTGTGGTATAGAGTTCAGTTTGTATCTGATAGTTTTTCCCGCTTATCTCTATTGAGGAGAGGCGTCCCAGGGAGGAACCGCTCATCCCCGCTTCCAAAGCCGATGAGGGAGGTTTTTTCTCCCCCTCCTCTTCCTTTATTTCCCTCTTCGCCAGGTTAAATGGATATTGGATGATGACAAATTTCCCTTCCGTTAACTTGAGTAATTTCTCAATCGCCTCCTCTTCCCTTTTTCCACCAGCTTTTACCTCCTTGACCCTACCACCCTCAAATCGGATGACAAATTTATCGTTCCCTTCATTTATTAGCAGTTCGCCAGTCAAAAAGTTGTCCTCGCAACCTTTTATGAGCTCGGCGACGCTCAACTCGCTGAGTGTTCCTCCAATGAAGGAACTGCCCCCTTTGTCTCTTATTAGCTCCTCCTTTAAGAACAGTTCCACTCTCAGAGCAAGGTCTTTGGGGCGGAAGGGTTTTGTGAGATAATCATCGGCTCCCATTTTTAGGGCGTTTGCTATTAAGGGAAACCGGTCTTCCGGAGCAAGGATGATAACGGCAGGCCGAGGAGAGGATTTGAAGAAGAGAGGAAGAAGAGAGATATCCTCCTCCTCTGCTACATCAAGGACGACTATATCGGGAGGGTTCTCCTCCATCCTTTTCCCAGCATCCTTTATATTCTGCTCCAACTCCAATGAAAGAGGTAACTCGGAAAGGGCGCTTTCTGCCTTGGTCAAAACGACCCTTTCCCTTCCCGCAATAAGAACTCGTTTCTCGCTCATCTTTTTCCCTTTAGCGAACTTATTTTAGCAAAATAAATTATTTTGGGTCAAATAATCTTATTTCCCTTTCTTGACAGATGGGGGGTGTCTTGGGTAAACTTTAGCTCTATCCCCAAGCGATTGGGAAAGAGGAGCGAGATGTTTTTCCGATTTTTGTTGGTCTTCTTCTTTCTTATTACCCTTGTCTATTTTTTGAGGAACCTCGTTCACTATCTTCTCAAAGGATTGGGAGCAGGTAGGAAGGTGAGGGAGGCTGGGACAAAGAGGGAGATCCACGGGGGGCAAATGGTCAGGGATCCGGTATGCGGTATCTACCTTCCGAAAGACATAGCGATAAGAAAGGTTATCCAAGGTAAGGAGTTCTATTTCTGCTCCGAAGAGTGCAAAAAGAGGTTTACGAGTGATGGAAGGGTGGAGAGAGGTTGAAGCTTTGGTAAGAAGGAAGGGAAAGGAGCTTGCCTCCTTTTACCAGAGGTTTCTTCAAGATGAAGCGGGAGCGATCGTCAAGATAGCCGAGGTCATCTGGGGAGCTCTGGAGCAGGGGAGGAAAGTTCTCTTCTTTGGAAATGGGGGAAGTGCCGCTGATGCTCAGCACCTTGCTGGAGAGTTGGTGAACCGGGTTAAGGCCCCTCGGAAACCCCTTCCTGCTATGGCGTTAACGGTCAATTCGTCAGTGCTTACCTCGATCGCTAATGACCTCGATTATTCCCAGGTCTTCAGCCTCCAGATAGAGGCTTTGGGGAGAGAGGGCGATGTGGCGGTGGGGATAAGCACCTCCGGGCTTTCGGAGAATGTCATCGCCGGATTGCTCACCGCCCGAAAACTTGGGCTTATCACTGTGGGTTTCACGGGAAGGGATGGGGGAAGGCTGAAGGAGATAGTGGATCACCTCCTCCTCGTGCCCCATAAGGAAACTCCAAGGATCCAAGAAGGGCACATAACCGCCGGGCATCTCATCTGTGAACTGATAGAGGAAAGGTTGGTAAAGGGGAAGGAGGGGGAATGAGCAGGTATCGGATAAAACCGGTGGACTTAGGGAAGGGCAGATTCCGCTCCCTTTCGAGAAGAAGGAGTCTCGTTAATTCCTCGATGTTCGCCAACCCTCATCGTAAGGGGAGGTCCTTTCGTAAATTTATGGAATCACTTCCTGACATTCTGGGGGCAAAGGGTATCAGGACGCTTGCCGAAAGGATAGTTGCTGCAAGAAGGGGTGAGAAACCGGTCGTTTTGGCGATGGGTGCCCATCCCATCAAATGCGGCCTTTCCCCTATATTGATCGACCTTGTCGAGCGGGGGATCATCACCGGGGTGGCAATAAATGGAGCGGTGGCGATCCACGATATAGAGATCGCTCTTGCCGGGCATACCTCGGAGGATGTTGTGGCAGGTCTTTCCGATGGGATGTTTGGGATGACCAAGGAGCCTGGGGAGCTCTTTGCTAAGGCTTCTTCCCGGGTAATGGCGGAGGGAATAGGCTTTGGTGAGGCGTTGGGAGCGGAGTTGGAGGTGCTCTCTCCTCCTTATGGGAAGTACTCCCTCCTTCTTTCCTGTTATCGGAAGGAGGTGCCACTGACCGTCCATATAGCTATCGGAACGGATACGGTACATCTGAACCCGAGACTTTCCCCGAAGGGGATAGGTGAAGGGAGTCATATCGATTTCAGGTTGTTCATCTCCTTGGTATCCGAGCTTCCCGGAGGAGGGGTTTACCTCAATCTCGGTTCAGCAGTGGTTCTCCCCGAGGTTTTCCTTAAAGCAATAGCCTGGCTCAGGAATCAGGGAGTGGTTTTCTCCGGCTTCACTGTAGCGAGTTTCGATTTCATTCGCCAATATCGGGTGAAGGAGAATGTCCTCAAGAGACCTTGTGTGGAAGGAGGGGAGAGCATCGAGATAATCGGACACCATGAGCTCACCATCCCTTTACTTTCGGCGATGGTGGTGGAGCTTTGTGAGTGATGCTCCTTAAGGTTGGTCTTACCGGCGGTATTGCCTGTGGCAAAAGTACGGTGGCGGAAATGCTTTCCTCATTTGGTTGCTTCGTCTTCGATGCGGATAAGGAGGTGAGATCTCTTCTTGTGAAGGGCAGTCCTGTTTATAAAGAGGTCCTCTGCTCTTTTGGTGAAAAGATGTTGACGGATAAAGGAGAGATCGACAGGAGGAAGCTCGCCTCCCTCGTTTTCTCTAACGGGGAGAAGAGAAGAGAACTGGAGGAGATCATTCATCCTATGGTGATGGCGCGGGAGGAGGAATGGTGGCGGGAGCTCGATGCCATTCATCCTGAGGCGATAGCGGTTACCGATGCTCCACTCATTGTAGAGAAGGGGCTTATCAGTAGGTATCATCGGTTGGTAGTGGTTATCTCCTCTCCTTCACTACAGCTTGAGCGTCTGATGGAAAGGGGGTTGAGTAAAAAGGAGGCGGAGCTTCGGATGAGCGCTCAGCTTCCTTTAAAGGAGAAGGTGAGATATGCTCATTATGTGGTAGAAAATAATGGTGATCTAAGCGAGCTGAGGGAGAAGGTGGGGGCGCTTTACCACTTTCTTCTTTCCGAGCTTAAATCAATGAATCAATGAGGAAATGATATGGAGAAAAAAAACGCCGTATTCGAGGCGATGGTGGAGGTGGGCTTTTCCGCCTCCCATATGATAAAGGGTTATCCGGGGAACTGTGCTAAGCTTCACGGTCATAATTTTAAGGTCAGGGTATATGTTCGCTCTCAGGAACTTGATGAGTTGGGTCTGGTTATCGACTTCCGCATCTTAAAGAGAAGGACCGAGGAAATCCTGGCGGAACTCGACCATACCGTAATCAATGAACATCCCGACTTCAAGGGAGTAAACCCGAGCTCGGAGAACATCGCCCGGTGGCTTTTTGCTAAACTCTCCTCAGAGATAAACTCATCCCGCTACTTTCTCCATGCGGTTGAGGTGTGGGAATCGGATTCCTCCCGGGTGAGGTATTGGGAGGAGGGTTAAAGCTTTTCCTCCACAAAGGTATTCCACTCGTGACAATGGGGACATTTCCAGAGAAGTTCTGTGGTCTTATAACGACAGCGGATGCAGACATAGGGATCGATGAAAAATGCCTTTTCCTCCGATATCCGAAGGAAATCCTCGATATGTTCCTCTTTTTGCCAAGAGTGGAGAAGGCGAAGGAAGGCTTGATGAAGGGAGAGCGAGTGGGGCTTGGTCCGTAATGCCTCTACCAGGAGGGAGAAGGCTTCCTCATATTTTCCTTCTTCTTTTATTATCTCGGAAAGGGCAAGGCGGGAACGCCAATCCTTAGGATTCTTTTCTACCAATTCCTGAAGCATATCTTTAAGTCTCTCCTTATTCCCCAGCTTCTCATACCCCTTGGCAAGATACTCAAAGGCAAGGTAAGCCATCTGGGGGGAGACCGAGATTATCTTCTCCCAGGTAGCTACCGCTTTTTCTATCTCTCCCTGCTGATAATAGAGTTCACCAAGGCTGAGGTAGGCGGGATAGGTTTTCTTTTCAAGGGAGATTGCCCGCTCGAAGTGCTTTATCGCCTCCTTAACTCTACCTTCTTTCATCTCCCTTTTGCCCATCTCATTTTCGAGGAAGGCTAAGACGGTATAATCCCTCGAATTGGAGAGAGAGAGGACCCTTTCCTCAATAGCGTACGCCTTCTCCCAGTTCTCTATATTCTCGTAAAGTTTCTCCAGGTGGATTAAGGCAGCTATATTTGTGGGTTCCCGGTTGATCAGCTTCTCAAATATCTCTATTGCCCGGTCGATTATCCCCGCCTTCTTAAAATCCAAACCAAGGGAAAGGAGAGCCTGTGTTCGTTCCACCTCGAGGAGTGATGAGCGGTGAAGCACCGCCTGATGGATGCCGATCGCTCGCTCCACCTGCCCCTTTTCCCGGAATAGATCGCCCAAAGTGATGAATATTTCCACTGCCTCAGGGTTCAGTTTCGCTGCCTGGGATAACTCGAAAAGGGCGAGGTCGATATTCCCTGAGATGAGATAATTAAGCCCAAGGAGGTAGTTGGTTATCCCTTTCTTTTCCCGTCTTCTCTTTCTTCTCTCTGCCTGAGAGACAAAAGCACCCCAGATACGACCTAAGGCTATCCCCAGAAGGAGGATTATCAGGGCATACCAGAGGAAGAAACCGTATTCCTCAAACATCCAATCATTCCTCTTTTTTCTCGAGTGGAGAGGGGGTGTTCTTGTTTTCCTCTTCCTCCATCCACTGGGATATGGGTAGGTTTCTTAGTGAGTTAAGTTCCTCCTCTAAGGAGGAGATCCTCTTCTTGAGCGCAGAAAGCCTGAGTTTCAGCTTTATATGCTCGGCGATCCCTATCACACCGGCAATGATGATGCCGACTAAGATCGAGGTGAGCACTACGAAGATCAAGGGCACATCCTTTAAGGTTTTCCAGTAGAGGTTTATTGAGGAAACGGTCTCCTCCGAGTTAAGGATAGCTAAGGCAAGAAGCCCGAAGAAGAGAATTACTGCAAGCACCAGTTTAAAGATGTTCATTTCCTCCCTCCTTAATTGATCCCCTTGAAGATAGGGGTTATTATCTTACCCATCTTCCCTGTGCCTTTAAGATGAGTTCGATAACCTTCCTCACCGCCCCCCTCCCCCCAGGGGAGGAGGTAACCCAGTCCGCCTCCCGAATTAGCTCGCCAGGGGCATCGGCTACCGTTACCCCCAGCCCCGCTCTCCTTAGGAGCGGAAGGTCAACGAGGTCGTCCCCGATGAAGCAAACCTCATCAGGGCTGAGGGAAAACTGCGTCAAAAGCCTATCAAAAACTTTCTTCTTATCCTCCTTTCCTTGGATCACAAACGCCATGCCGAGCTCGTTTGCCCTTCGCTCAACCAGCTTTGAGTTCCTTCCTGAGATGATGCCCGTTCTCAGTCCGGCCTCTTCCGCCAGCCTTATAGCAAAGCCGTCTTTTACATTGAATGATTTTATCTCATCCCCTCTATCGGAATAGATGATGCTCCCGTCGGTAAGGACACCGTCGACATCGAGGACGATTAGTTTTATCCTCCGCGCTCTTCTCAAAAAACCAGCCAAGGTCAACATCCCTCTTCCTCCTTGATGATTGCATCTATCCTTTTGATCATAGTTATCAATGGAGGAAGTTCCTTTAGCGGACAGGCATTAGGTCCGTCGGAGAGGGCTTGCTCTGGGTTGTCGTGAACCTCCAAGAAGATCCCGTCCACCCCAGCAGCTACCCCAGCCCGAGCAAGGTAGGAGATCAGTTCCCGTTGCCCCCCAGACGATCTTCCCTTTCCCCCCGGGAGCTGAAGGCTATGGGTGATGTCGAAGACCACTGGGATCCCCTCCCTCCTTATTAAGGGAAAGCTCCTCATATCGACCACTAAATTGTTGTACCCAAAGACGGTTCCTCGCTCGGTGATCATCACCCGCTCGTTACCTACCGAGAGGGCTTTCTCCACAATATGGACGACATCCCAGGGAGCGAGGAACTGCCCCTTCTTTACATTTATTGCCTTACCCGTTCGTGCTGCCGCCACAATGAGATCGGTCTGACGGGAGAGGAAGGCGGGTATCTGAATCAGATCCGCCACCTCTGCCACTTTCTCCGCCTGATGGGGCTCATGGATATCAGTGGTAATGGGGAGGGCTAATTCCTCTTTTATTCGGCGGAGGATCCGTAAACCTTCCTTAAGACCGGGGCCACGGAAGGAGGTTATCGATGTGCGGTTCGCCTTGTCGAAGGAGGCTTTGAAGATGAAGGGGATCTCTTTTTCCTCGGTTATCCTCTTCAACCTCGCCCCAAGGGAGAATGAATGTTCCTCACTCTCGATCACACAGGGACCGGCTATCAGCAACAGTGGGTCTCCTCCTCCGATGGAAATGGTAGAGGTTATCCTTATCTTTCTTGTTTTCATCTTCCTTTTTTGTATCGATAAGCTGCCCGAATAAAACTGGTGAATAACGGATGGGGGAGGAGGGGCTTCGATTTAAGCTCCGGGTGAAACTGACATCCCAAAAACCAAGGGTGGTTCTCCACCTCCACTATCTCCACATAGTTCCCATCAGGGGAGATACCGCTGAGCTTGAGCCCCGCCTTTTCAAGGGTCTCTCGATATTCAATATTGAATTCATACCGGTGGCGATGCCGTTCATATATCACCTCTTGGTTGTAAGCCTTGTAGGCGATGGAAGCCTCATCCAACTTGCAGGGGTACTTCCCCAATCTCATCGTTCCTCCCATGTCGGTTACCCCTACCAGGTTAGGGAGAAGGTGGATGACGGGATGGGGTGTTTCCGGTTCGAACTCGGAGCTGTTTGCTTTGGTGAGGTGGGCTACATTCCGGGCGAATTCTATAACCGCGCACTGCATTCCGAGGCAGATACCGAAGAAGGGAACCTTCTTCTCTCTCGCGTAACCGACCGCAGTGATCATACCTTCTACCCCTCGCTTACCGAACCCACCGGGGACGAGAACCCCTGACACTGAAGAGAGAAACTTCTCCGGTCCCTCCTTTTCAATATCCTCCGCCTCGATCCATTCTATGTTCACCTTAAGGGAATCGGGGTAGCCTCCGTGATGAAGGGCTTCGATGAGGCTCTTGTAGGAATCGTGAAAGCCCACATATTTGCCTACCACTCCGATGGTAACCTCATCTTTAGGGTTTTTTATCCGGGCAACCAGCTCCTCCCAGGGGCGCATATCGGATTTCGTCTCCGGGAGCCCGAGGATTCTAATGATAGCCTCATCAAGGCCTTCCTTTCTGAAGACCAGAGGAATCTCGTAGATACAATCGACATCTTTAGCGGTTATAACCGCCTCCTCAGAGACATTACAGAAGAGGGCGATCTTTGATTTTATCTCCCGGGGAAGGAAGCGGTCGGTACGGCAGAGTATGATGTCGGGTTGGATCCCTATCTCTCGGAGCTCCTTCACACTGTGCTGGGTAGGCTTTGTCTTGAGCTCCTGGGAGGTTTTTATATAAGGGACAAGGGTCAGATGGATAAATACTGAGTTCCCTCGACCCAGCTCCTGACGAAGTTGACGGATCGCCTCGAGGAAGGGAAGACTTTCGATATCGCCTACCGTTCCTCCCACCTCTACTATCTTTATATCAGCCTTGTCTGCCTCCAGCGTGATGGAGTCCTTTATCTGGTCGGTAACATGGGGAATTACCTGCACCGTTTGCCCTAGGTAATCACCCCGGCGCTCTTTTTTTATCACTGCCTCATAGATCTGCCCCGAGGTGAAGTTGCTCGCCTTGCTCGTGGTATAGCTGGTGAACCTCTCGTAATGCCCCAGATCGAGATCCGCTTCCGCCCCATCGTCGGTTACATAGACCTCGCCGTGCTGGAAGGGGCTCATCGTTCCTGGGTCGACATTGAGGTAGGGGTCGAGTTTAAGGAAGCTTACCTTCAATCCTCGGCTCTCCAGGAGACAGCCGATGGAAGAGGCAGCGATCCCCTTACCTAAGGAGGAGATCACCCCACCGGTTACGAAGATATATTTTGTCTTCCTTTTTGTTCCCATTAGTCTTAGGTCCCACCTTTCCTTATTATCTCCCTCACTTGCTCCAGGTCCTCTTTTGTGTTCACCTCATAGGATGGATAGGAGGTGAGGGCGACCTTTATCCTATACCCATATTCCAGAATCCTTAATTGCTCCAGCCCTTCGATGAGCTCAAGGGGCGTTTGTTTAAGGGTTGAGTAGATGAGGAGAAACTCCCTCCGAAAGACATAAAGCCCGATATGGCGGAAGTAGTTCCTGAGGAACTCAGTGTGAGCAAGTAACCATTCCCTTTCTTTCCCTAAGGGAGCCCTCTTGGGATGAGGTATTGGGGCTCTACTGAAATAGAGAGCATATCCCGAATCATCGGTGACCACTTTTACTATATTGGGATTGAATATATCCTCCGGCCTTTTTATCCTCCTCTTCAATGTAGCCACTACCGCCTCCTTCTCCTCCTCGAGAGCAGAAATAGCTTCGGTTATTGCCTCCTTTGAGATCAGCGGTTCATCCCCCTGGATGTTCACCACGATCTCCATATCATCTCGCTTTTCCGCCACCTCCTTTACCCGATCGGTTCCGCTTTTGTGGTTTCTATCGGTCATCATCACCTTTCCGCCGAAGGAGCTTACCGCTTGATATATCCTCTCATCATCGGTGGCTACTATTAATTCGTCTATCTCCTCACACTGGGAAGCCCGTTCGTAGACCCATTGGATCATCGGTTTCCCCATAATGTCAGCCAGTGGTTTCCCCGGAAAGCGAGAGGAGTGATATCGGGCAGGGATCACCGCCAGTACCTTCTTCCCCTCGATCATCAGCGTACCGGTCCTCTCCTGTCAAAACCTTTTTTATCGTCAGTATCTTATTAAAAACCCATACTTAAGTCAAACATAAAAGTATGTCTTAACTCTTTAAGAAGCGAGGAGGATCCAGCCAAACTGCCAAAATAGTCTTGACAGCTTTCAATAAGTAAATTACCATATTCTATACCTTGAGGGAGGGAAATCTCCGAAGATTTTGTTGTTTGTTTCTCCCGGGGGGTTATTTTTAATCTAAGAAAGGATAGGTGATTCTTGGATGATCGGGGAGAAGATCGGGGTTTTGGGTACAAAGATAAGGTATGGAATCGCCAGGTTCTTCTCCCTTTTGAAGGTGAATCCGAGCGTACTTACCTTCATTGGTCTGGTGATAAATATCTACGCCGCTTTTCTTTTCGCCTCAGGAAGGATCAGGGTAGCAGGAATAATCGTACTCATCGCCGGTATCTTTGATATGGTAGATGGCACCCTGGCGAGGATCTCGGGGATGGTGAGCAGGTTCGGTTCCTTTTTTGATTCGGTTATCGACAGGTATTCCGATTTTATACTCTTTTCTGGTATAATTGTTCTCTACGCCCGGGTAGGGAGGATAGACAATCTGATTCTTACCAGCTTTGCTCTAATGGGAGCGATGATTACCAGTTATGCCAAGGCACGGGCGGAGAATCTTATAGAGAGTTGTAAGGTGGGGTTTATGGAGCGTCCAGAGCGGATTGTTATCTTAATATTGGGAGCGGTTTCCAATCATCTTTTGGTCGCCCTCTGGATATTGGCGGTGGGAACGAACATCACCGCTTTCCACCGGATATATCATACCTGGAGGGAGACCGAGAGGGTTTAATGGGTTCGGTAAAAACAATCGAAAGGGTAGGTGATATCAATGAGTGAAAAGAGCGGAGCGGTTAACCATCTTCCTAAGGCGGCGGGGCAACCGACTACCACCTATTTGGGAAGCCCAATCACTCCTATTCCTCCGGGGCTTCCTAAAAAGACAAAGTCCCTATGCCCGGAGTGTAAAAAGCTCCTCGACGCCGTCATCTTTGAGGAAGAGGGAAAGGTATGGATGGAGAAGGAGTGTCCCACTCATGGGAAATTCCGCGATCTCGTTTGGTCCGATGCTGAGCTCTATCTCAAGGCGGAAAAATGGTATTTTGGCGACAATAGAGGGCTTCTTAATCCAAAGGTGAAGAACGCTACTGTCTGCCCCTATCAATGTGGTTTGTGCAATCTCCACTTGAGCCATACGGTGATGGTGAATATAGACCTCACCAATCGCTGCGACCTTACCTGCCCTGTCTGCTTTGCCAATGCCAATGTCACCGGGTATGTGTATGAACCCTCCCTCGAGGAGGTTCGCACGATGTTGAAAGCGGTTCGAGATGAGCGACCGGTTGCCACCACTGTAGTCCAGTTCTCCGGAGGGGAGCCCACCATCTATCCTCGTTTCTTCGATGTGTTGAAGATGGCTAAGGAGCTTGGTTACAACCACCTCCAGATAGCGACTAACGGGCTTAATATGGCTGATCTTGAATTTGCCAAGAGGGCGAAGGAGGCAGGGCTCCATACGATATACCTCCAGTTCGATGGAGTAACCGACGATGTCTATATGAAGACGAGGGGGCTCAAGCTCTTCAAGACAAAGCTCAAGGCGATAGAGAACTGCAGGAAGGTAGGGATAATGGTTATCCTCGTTCCCACTATGATCAAGGGGGTAAACGACCATCAGGCGGGGGATATCGTCAAATTTGGTATCGAAAACGCCGATATCTGCCGAGGGGTAAGCTTTCAGCCAGTCGCCTTCACCGGAAGGATCTCCCGGAAGGAGAGGGAGAAACAAAGATACACTCTGACTGACTTAGCCTGGGATATCGAACGGCAGACAAACGGCATCCTGAGAGCGCGGGAGGATTGGTATCCCATCAGCTTCGTTGCTCCCTTCTCTCGCTTCTATAGTGCTGTTCGCGGCTATCCGGTGGCTACCCTTACCTGCCATCCCCATTGTTCCTTAGCCACTTATCTCATCATTAACCGGAAGGACCCAAGCAAATTCGTTCCCATCACACGGGTTATCGATGTAGAGGGGTTGCTTACCGAGATGGATAAGCTGGCGGAGAAAACCGAGACCTCACGGTTCAAGTCGTTTGCCAAGATAAAGGCGTTTAACAACCTGCGAAAGCACTTTAGATCGGAGAACGCACCTGAAGGGCTCACCTTCACCAAATTACTCGAATCGATCAACGGTCTTATGGACAAGGAGCTGAGGAAGGGGGGAGGGACCGAATGGATTGCCTTCCTCGTTGGGGGGATGCACTTTATGGATCTTTACAACTACGATGTAGAACGGGTAAAGCGATGTATCATCCACTACGCCACTCCTGATGGTTCTATCTATCCCTTCTGTACCTATAATGGTGGTCCTACCTTTAGGGAGAAGGTGGAGAAGAAATTCTCCATCCCTCTTGAGGAGTGGAAGAAAAAAATGGGCAAGAGCTAATCCCAAGCGATAAAGGAAACTTGCGTATATTTTGAAGGCGGCTTAAAAGCCGCCTTTTTATTACTCATATTTTAAAGCGTCTATCGGATCTTGCTTCGCTGCTCGGAAGGCAGGATAAAGTGAGCCAAGCACCCCTCCAATGATACCCAGTGCTCCAGCGATTAACATCCAGCGGAGGGTAATCTCTACGGTGAGGAGAGGGAATATCTTAATGATTATATGCCTTGCGATGTAAGCGGTGAGATATCCTACGAACACCCCTATAGTAGAGATAATGAGGGCTTCAATTACTATGTTCCTTATGATATAGTGTCTCGTTGCCCCTATTGCCTTCAGGATACCTATTTCCCGGGTCCGTTCAATTATTGCAGTGTACATAGCGAGAAGAATGGCAAGAAAACTGGCGATGACCGCCACCGCAGTGGTAGCGAGGTTAAGCGCCCTCAACCCTACTGCGCTTTTCGACAGTTCTTCAGTATAGGTGGAGATGATGTTTATCTGATATCCTTTGAATTCCTTCCTCAGTCTTTCCGCGACCTTCTCCGCTATTTGCTGGGAGGAACACTTTATGAAGAAGAGAGACACTTTCCCCGGAAACCCGAGGATATCTTGCAGGGTGGAAAGGGGCAAATAGATCATCGCCCCTACATTGGGTTTGCATATCCCTACCAAGGTAAATTGATGGTTGAAAATGGTGACCTTATCCCCTATCTTGAAGCCGGTTCTTTGAGTAAGTCTTTTGTCAAGGACGAGATCGTAAGGTCCTTGAAGAAACCTTCCCTCAAGTATCTCCAACCTTCTGCCTATTGGGGTAAATCCTTGTTCATCAATACCGAAGATATTGTGATAGAAGTTATCTATCTGTTTGGTGTTCCATACCAATATAGGAACCACCCCGGTTATGCCATTAATTTTAAGTAGGTGATTCTTTATCCCGATAGGCATAAGCGCCTTACTCAATCCGAGGAAGCTCGCTGCTCCCAATGGTTGAAAGAGGATGTCGCCACCGACATTCTCGATCGATTGAGCGTGATGGATCAGGGTTCCATTTGTCATCCCTACAAGCACGACGACCAAGGCAACACCTAAAGCAACGGCAGCAACGCTCACCATCGTCCTCGTTTTCTTTTGGGTGAGATTGGATATGGGAAAACAAACCATCTTTCTCCTCCTGAAAAATCCAAAGGTTAAGTATAGTATATCGATGGAAACGAAGCAAGGAAAATTTGGTAGCCTAATGGGTATTCCTTTCCTTGTTCAGCGTTTTTTCTCTCTGGTATAATGAATTTGGTTAAGATGAGGGAGGCTGGCGGTGATCCGCTTTGAAGATATTGCTGAAGAGGTGACTAAGCATCATAAGGACGCCGATGTTGGACTTCTAAGACGGGCTTATGTTTTCTCCGCCAAGGAGCATAAGGGACAGGTGAGAAGATCCGGCGAACCCTATCTCATCCATCCTTTGGCGGTAGCTATGATCCTTGCTCAGCTTAAGCTTGATCCAGTGGCAGTAGCGGTAGGGCTTCTTCACGATGTGGTGGAGGATGCTGGGGTATCGATGAAGAAGATCGAACAGTATTTCGGCTCTGAGGTGGCTTCGCTCGTTGATGGAGTGACCAAGATGAGCCGGCTTTCTTTCACCTCTCGAGAAGAACAACAGGCAGAATCCTTTAGGAAGATGCTTCTGGCGATGGCGAGAGATATAAGGGTGCTTTTGGTGAAGATAGCCGATCGGCTTCACAATATGCGCACCTTGCATCATCTTCCTGCTAAAGACCGGATAAGGGTAGCTCGGGAGACGATGGATATATATGTCCCCTTGACCAATCGATTGGGGATGCATCGGGTACAGACGGAGCTTGAAGATCTTGCCTTTCGTTATCTTCATCCTCGGATCTACCATACCCTGGCAGACAAGGTTGAGGAGGAGAAGAGGGTGAGCGCTTCTTTCATAAAGAAGGTTACCGATACAATAAAGAAAAAATTGGATGAGGCGGGAATATCAGCGAGTATTGAGGGCCGAGTGAAGAGTGTATACTCGTTATACCGGAAGATGATGCGTCAGGGAGTGAGTCTCGATCAGATCTATGATTATATCGCCTTTCGAGTGATCACCGATACGGTGGCCAATTGTTGGGGGGCGTTGGGGATCGTTCATAGCTTATGGACCCCTGTTCCCGGTAGGTTTCGGGATTATATTTCCACCCCTAAGCCGAACGGATATCAATCCCTCCACACCTCGGTAGTTACTAGGGAGGGTCAGGTTTTCGAGATCCAGATAAGGACCTGGGAGATGCACCGGGTAGCCGAGGAGGGGATTGCTGCCCACTGGGCATATAAGGAGGGGCGAAAGGCAACCATTGAGGATCGCAACTTTGTGTGGCTTCGTCATATAATCGAATGGCAACGGGAGGTAACCAATCCCAAGGAGTTTATGACTTCTCTTAAGTTCGATCTCTTCCCTGAGGAGGTATATGCCCTTACCCCTAAGGGGGAGGTCAAGACCTTTCCCCGGCGGGCTACCGCCCTTGATTTCGCTTACGCAGTCCATACGGAGATCGGTCATCAGGCGGTAGGGGCGAGGATAAATGGACGGGTCCTTCCCCTAAAGACTCAGCTCAAGCATGGTGATATCGTTGAGATCATTACCTTTCCTGATCATACCCCTACTATGGAGGCATTGAGGCATGTTTTTACCTCTCGGGCAAAGAACCATATAAGACGATATCTAAAGCAGAAAAGCCACCATCTACTCGAGGAATTGGGAAAGGAGGTTTTGTCCTCCCGGTTAAACGGGGGGGCAGATGAGTGGGCAGGGAGGTTGTTATCCGAGTGGGGATTGAGAAAGAGGGAGGAGCTTTTCCTTTTGGTGACATTGGGCAAGGTTCCCCTTCCCAAAGCCTCTTCCAAATCTTCCCAGAAATCCTTTTTGAAGAAGGATGAAGGGGTCCTTGATGGTAGGTTTGCCTTTTTTAGTCCCGGAGTGGTCAAAGGGAAAGGTTTCTACCTTCGTGCTCCTTGCTGTCTTCCTCTCCCCGGTGAAGAAGCTATGGGGGTGGAAATAGATGATGGTTTGGTTTTGGTCCATTCGAGTTATTGTGTTTGGTTTGAGCGGGCAGTTTCTGAGGAGGCGAGGGTCGGCAAGATCAAATGGGGAAAGGTGAATGAGGAAAGGCATAGGGTTAGAATAAGGTGTTATTTCTTAAATAGGGGAGAGATAGAGAAAAGGTTGGAGAGAAAGTTGGCTCTCATTAAAGGAAAGGTGGTAGAAAGGGTGGATTTTGAGGGTAGGGTGAGGTTTGATCTCGAATTCGAGATCAATAACTACAAAGAGTTTTCTAAAATAGCCAAACAGCTCTCGAGGTTAGGAGGGTTTTTAGGGTTTGAGAGAATGGCTCTTTAAAATCTTTTAAGGAGGGGAGATTATGGGTAAGGAGATTATTGAAACGAGTAAAGCTCCTGAACCGATAGGTCCTTATTCTCAAGCTGTCAAGGTAGGAAATCTGGTTTTTGTTTCAGGGCAGGTGGCAATAGACCCTAAAACGGGGAAGTTGCATTCAGGTTCTTTAAAGGAGCAGGTAGAGATAATTATGAGGAATATTGGGAATATCCTTAAGGTAGCGGGGGGAGGTTTGGAAGACATAGTTCAAACTACCATCTATCTCAGCGATATTTCTAAGTTCTCTGAGGTGAACAAAGCATATGCTTCCTTTTTCCAACGGGATTATCCTGCCCGGGTAACGGTAGGAGTTTCCTCTCTTCCCGGTGGGGCAGAGGTTGAGATAGCGGTTATCGCTTTTATCCCTTAACCGGCTTTTTTCACCTTACCCGACTTTAAACACCGGGTGCAGATCCATATTTTCTTGGGAACCCCTGCTACCAGCGCTCTTACCCGCTGGAGGTTGGGACGCCATTTTCTATTGGTCAGGTTGTGGGCATGGCTTATATTATGCCCGAATTGAAGTCCCTTTCCACAGATAGCGCAGCGTCTTGCCATTTTTTAACCCCCTTAGGCATTCGTTATTTAAAGGAAACTTATAGTATCAATTTTTTTTATCCAAGGCAACAATTTTTTATGGGTTGAACAAGCAGTATACATTCTTCTTCTACTAAATATACGATATTTGTAGTTTTTTGCCACAATATATTGTATCCTATTGAAAAATAAAGATTTTTTGCATTTTTTTCTTGACAAGGGGTAGATAGTGGTATATAGTAAACTTATCTCAAGGATAGACTACTATGGAATACTATACTACAGCACAAGTAGCTCGGATTATTGGTATTACCAAGAAGACCCTTTATACCTGGTTGAAGAAGGGGAAGATCCCGGAGCCAGATCGTGATTACCGTAATTATCGCATCTGGACTGAGGAGGATATAAAAAACTGCTTGAGCTATAAGAACCGGCGAATACCGGGTGGCAAGCGGGTGCAAGAGGCGGAGAAGAGTTCAGGTAAGAGGTAGAGGAGAGAGGGCTGTTTTGCAAGGATGGGAAAGGGTTAGCTAAAGAGTTTTAAGGAGGTAGAGAGTGGCTCTCTTTGGTAAGGTTCGGAGATTAGTCGGACTGGATATTGGATCCAGTTCGGTAAAACTGGTGGAGCTTAAGAGATTGGGCAAAGGGGGGATGGGTTATCAATTGGTTAACCTCGGTTTGGAAGAGCTTCCTCCGGAGACGATAGTGGATGGAGCAATTATGGATTCCGGGGTGGTAATTGATTCGATAAACCGTCTTTTCTCGGAGAATAGGATCAAATTAAAGGATGTGGCTACCTCTATCTCTGGAAGCTCTGTTATAATAAGGAAGATAGTAATGCCAGCGATGAGTGATGAAGAGCTGGCTGAATCCATTCCTTGGGAAGCGGAACAATACATCCCCTTTGATATTGGTGAGGTGAGTATAGACTATCAGATTGTAGAGCGCACCAGCTCGATGGAAGGGGAGAATATGTCCGTCATCCTGGTAGCGGTTAAGAAGGACAAGATCAATGAGTATACCGCGGTTATCAGTCAGGCGGGTAAGAACCCGGTGGTGGTGGATGTTGACGCCTTTGCTCTCGAGAACGCTTATGAGATTAATTATCCTGAGGATAAGGACAAGGTAGTAGCCCTTATAAATATAGGCGCTTCAGTGACCAATGTTACCATTCTTCAGCGGGGGACCCCCGAATTTTGGCGAGATATATCTATGGGGGGCAATCAGTATACCGAAGCCATTCAGCGAGAGCTCGGCTTGAGCTTTGATCAGGCGGAGAACCTGAAGAAGGGGTTTGAGATAGAGGGAGTGCCGGCAGAAAGGGTGATCCCGGTAATAAATTCGGTTTCCGCTAATATGGTTAAGGAGGTCCAAAAGACGCTTGATTTCTTCCAGGTCACCTCGTTGGATAAGATCGTCATCTCCGGCGGTGCCTCTAAGACTATAGGGCTCGACCAGATACTCTCCGAGAGATTTAGCACCCCAGTGGAGATAATGAACCCCTTCCGGGCTCTTGAGTATAATCCCAAAGATTTTGATGCCGAATATTTAAACGAGATAGCTCCCAATTTTGCCATTGCCGTCGGTCTTGGGTTAAGGGAATTGGGGGATAAAGAATGATAAAGATAAACCTGTTACGAGAGGAGTTAGAGCCTCAGAAGAAACCGGCTGTTGAGGTTAGTCAGCAAAGGAGGAATCTGCTCTTCGTTTTGCTGGTGGTGGGAGCGGTTGCTTTTTTGGGATATCGTTGGTTTACCTTGAATAGCAGGTTGAACGAGATGAACCGGAGGATAAACTTGGCACAGAGGGAGAAGGCGAACTTGGCTACCATAATAGAGGAGGTTCATCGGTACGACCAGAGAAGGAAGGAACTGGAGAGGAAGCTCAATCTTATCCTTCAGCTCCAGAAAAACAGAACGGGACCGGTGGAGTTGTTAAAGGAGGTTGCCTATCTTCTGCCTCCCCAGCTTTGGTTTACCTCTTTGATTCAACGGGGCAATGCGGTTACCATCGAAGGGGATGCTATCTCTTACAATGCTATCGCCGATTTTCTTAAGAATTTGGATAGTTCTCCCTATGTAGCCAAAGGGAGCGTTGACCTTTTGGAAGCAGTGGAGGCAGCGGGGGGGATTAAAAGGTTTTCCTTGACCTTTGTCTTCACTATTCCTAAATCGTCTCAAGCGTCTTCGGTGGCTGAATAAGGAGGTAACTTATGGAATTCTCAAAACTTTCTCCCGGTGCTCAGATCGCGGTTATCAGCATTCTCCTGGTGGCTATGGTGCTTTCGGTACAGATGATGCTTTTCTCTAAGATGGAGAAGCAGATAAAGAGCAAGGAGGCGGAGCTTGAGGCTTTGAATAGGGAGATCCATCGAGGGAAGGTAACCGCGGCTAAACTCCAGGAGTTCAAGAGAGAAACGGAGAGGCTTGAGGCAAGGTTTAAGACTATGCTTCGCATCCTCCCCGAGCAGAAGGAGACGGAGGATCTGCTTCGTAAAGTCCAGAGTTTAGCCGTTGATTCCAATCTCCAGGTAATTCGGTTTGATCCCCAGCCTTTGGTGACCCGTGAATTTTATGCGGAGTATCCCATTGTTATGCAGCTGTCGGGTTCCTATTACAACCTGATCTCATTCTTTGAGAAGATAAGCAAGCTCCCCCGCATCATCAATATCGGCAACTTGGAGATAAGGGCAACGCCTCAAGGGGGGACGGTAAACACCAACTGTGTGGCAGTTACCTTTGTGTTTATTGGGTGAGCTTATCCAAGGGAGGTTAACTACGGTGGTAAGAAAAAGGATTATGATCACAGCCTTTTTAATGATTGGGTTTTTTATGCTGATAGCCACTGGTTTAAGCTCGCCCGCCTTTCAAGCTCAATCTGTGAAAAAGGAAAAGAAGCCGGCTCCTCCGCCTCAGACTTCTACGAAGGGGAAAGGGATAGAGAAAGTGAAGGAGGCGCTTGCTGCGAGGGAGAAGGAGCGGGAAAAGAGGCTCCGCTATAACATAGGATTAGCGCGGGACCCCTTCAGAAATCCGGTTGCTCCTACTGCGGGGAAGGGGAGGGGAAGACCTCCGGGCGAGAAAGGAATGCTTATTTCTGAGCTTCAGCTTGTTGGTATTGTGAAGAAGGGCAATGAATACATCGCCTTCTTCAATGGATCGGATAATGTGGGTTATTTCCTTCGGGTTAACGATCGGGTCTATGATGGATGGGTGAAGAAGATAGGCCCGGATTATGTTATCTTTGAGCAGGAAATAAACGACCCATACTCCCTTAAGAAGACCCGGGAGGTGGTTAAGAAACTTTATTCTGAGGGTGGAGGAAAGTAATGAGAAGGGGAAGATTATTGATATTCCTTTTAGCCCTCGCTCTGGTAGTAGCGGGCGGGGAAGGTTTGGCTCTTTGGAATGAGCAGAATGTGAAGATCACCTCGATTTCTGCCACCAAGGTTGCTTCTGGGACAGAGGTTACGATTATGGGGAATGCTCCCCTCCTTTATTCATATTATGTTCCTGCAGCTACTCCGGATCAACTTTTGGTCGACTTCCCCAACACCCTCCCTGCTGAGATCCCCCTTAAGATGGAGCCGAATACTCCTGAGGTGAAAAGAATAGAAGTGGAGAAGGTTTCTACTAAGGAGATGGAGCTTACCCGGGTGAAGATCCATTTTGCCCAGCCCTGTCAGTTTGAAGTTCGAGATGGGGGCAAGGAACTGAGGATATTTGTTCGACTTAAACCAGGTGAACCGGTAACGAAGAAGGAAGTAAAGCCTCAAGAAGTGGCTAAGCCGGTGATAAAGAAGAAGGAGAAAGAGGTTCCTTCTGCTCCCCCAACGTTGAAGAAGGAAGTAACAGGAGCTGGGCAAGCGAGGAATGTGAACAAGATCATCGCGAGGAAGGTGGATGATACGGTGGTGGTCTCCGTGCTTGGGGATGGCAGGTTTAAATTCAATAAATTTGAGCTTTCGAACCCACCGCGCTTGGTTTTGGATATAGAGGCGGTGAAAAAGTTAAGCAGGGATACAATTAAGGTAGATTCTCCTCTCCTATCCAGGGTAAGGAGTTCTCAATTCAAGTCTCAGCCCGTTCCCATAACCAGAGTGGTGCTCGATCTGGGGAAAGCGACGAGTTATGAGATAATTCCCGAAGCCAATGTTTTAAAGGTACTTTTGAGTCCTCTTCCTCCGGGGAAAAAGGTGGCTGTGCTGAGAAAAGAAGCAGAAAAGCCGGTAGTTCCTCCTCCCAAGAAGGAGAAAAAGACAGAAGTGGTTCCTCCCAAGAGGGTTGAGAAGGAGAAACTGGTTAAGAAGAAGGTAGTTCCTACAAAGATCGCGCCCCCCAAAGAGGAGAAGGTAGCTCTTCCTGCAGTAGCGAAGAAGCCGCTCGCGGAGAAAAAGGTAATCTCTCGTCCCACTGCTCCTTCCGTTTCGGAGAAGGTTGCCCCCAAGGAAGAGAAGAAGCCAAGTGAGCTCATCAGCCTCAAGTTCCGTGATGCTGATATAAGGGATGTGATCCGTCTTTTCGCTGATTTTACTGGGAAGAATTTCGTCATCGATCCTGGAGTATCGGGAAGGGTGACCGTGGTTTTGAACGATGTTCCTTGGGAGAAGGCGCTCGATATCATCTTACGGAATAATGATTTGGCTAAGGTCGAGGAGGAGGGAGTTTATTGGATCGCAACTGCTGCCAAAATAAAGGCGAGGGAAGATGCTCAGCGTGCTCTTGAGGAATCGAGGAAGTTAAGTGCCCCTCTGACCACCGCCACTCAGCGGATATCCTATGCCAAGGCGAGGGAGCTTGAGCCCATAGTACGGCAGAACCTTACCAAGCGTGGCACGGTAATCGTTGATGAGAGAACCAATACCCTCATCATCTCCGATATAGAGAGCAAGGTATCAGAGATCGTAAACCTGATAAAGAGCCTTGATGTCCCCACCAAGCAGGTTCTGATCTCAGCGAGGATAGTGGAATCTACTCAGGAGTTCATTCAGCGTTTGGGTGTTCAATGGGGGCTTAAGGCTGTGGGCGATGCCGCCCATGGGAATACTACTCAGTTTGTATTCCCTAATACCTATGTGGTTCAGGGTGCTACTGGGATTTCGAGCCAGATAAGCGATTATAAGGTTCCCTATGCGGTGAACCTGCCCATTACCCCCACTGCTGGTATTGGGATCAGCTTCGGCAATATCTTGAACAGTTTCAGGCTTGACGCTCAGCTTTTGGCAGCGGAACAGACCGGCGAGATAAGGGTTCTTTCTCGTCCTCGTGTAGCTACCCAGAGCAACAAGCAGGCGAAGATAGAAAGTGGTCAAGTTCTTCCTTACCAGACATATACCGAGATGATGGGTGCCATCACCCAGTTCCTGACCGCTACCCTTTCCCTCGCGGTGACCCCACAGATTACCGCTGAGAACACGGTGATGATGGACATAGAGATAAAGAACGACACGGTCGGTATCTCCTATCCTGGTGTCCATGGTTCACTCCTTCCCTCCAAGGCTACGCAATCCGCTACCTCAAGTATCTTGGTTGCCAATGGGGAGACAGCGGTTATTGGTGGTATTGCCACCCTGCGGACCGAGATTACCAGAGGAAGGGTCCCCTTGTTCCACCGGATCCCCATTTTAGGTTGGTTATTTAAGAGCAAGGACGAAAAACAGCAAAATAAAGAGCTGGTAATATTTATTACACCCTCGATTCTGAACCCTTAATGGGGAGCATTGCTCCCTTTTAGTGAGGATGGAGAGATGATGAAAAAAATTTGGTTGCTCCCAATGGTATTGCTTCCTCTTTTCTATCTCTGTTGGGGATGTACCGGTCAAAACAAGGAGGCATCTACTATAGCACCAGTGGTGTTGAGCGTTGATTCTATCACCCCTACCACCTCTCCTTTTGGAGATGTGGTAACAAATGGCGTGGCTTATGATGATACGGTTGAGGTGACCTTGTCCGATCACTTGAAGGATCCTGATGCTACCTCTGCCACCCATTTTGCCGATGTGATCGTTACCAGCTATCGGGTAAGCTTTACCCGGACCGATGGAGGAACTGCCGTTCCCAGTGGTTTTGAGCAGGCGATTACTTATCGGGTTCCCGCTAATGGGAGCACTACGATAACCGGCTTAGTGGTAGTGAAAGCCGATCAGAAACTGCAGGGTCCCCTTGGTTACTTGATATCTCTGGGGTATGATCCATCTACTGGCCTCCCCAGCATCTCCTGTAACATAACCATCGAGTTCACCGGAGTGACCGAGGCTGGTTATAAGGTTTATGCTAAAGGGAGCGTTCCTATAACCTTTGCCGACTACGCCGATTCCCAATAAGGAGGGAGAGATATGTTTCTTCGTAAGATGGCTAAAAACCTACTATGGGGGGTTGTTATATTCTCCCTGTTGTTTGTAGGGTGCAACAAGCTGAGCGAGCCTTCAAGCCCTACAGGACCGATAAACACAGGGATAAACGATCATTATTTCACCGGAGTTGGCGATCTTACTCTAACTGTGGAACCCACCAAAGGTACCGCTCCCTTGGATGTTATGGTAACGGTGACGATCACCACCGCTGCAAATGTACCACTGGCGGGTAATCAGGTTACTATCACCGCTACCTCCGGCATTTTCCCCAACTTCAGTAATACAATCACCCTCACCACTGACTCCGAAGGTAAGGTGGAGACCGTCCTTAACGATGTAACCCTTGACGGTACGATAGTGACCGCCTCTTGGAGCCATTATAAGAAGACGGCGTTGATCGATATCAACAACCGCCCGGTGGCGAACCTGGTGGTGACCCCGAACGCGATGAGCGAGGGGACCAGCGTCACTTTCCAGATGGATGCTTCAGCATCGCACGATCCAGAGGATGGGAACAATATTACTTATTCTTTCAACGCTGGTTGTACCAATGCTTCAGTAACGGTAGGGGCGATAACCCCGGGCGATAACAATACTCCTATCCAATTCGTAACCATCGGTGGGCAGACCGCGGCTGAGCGTCCCGTTGCCGGCGATGTGGTCGTTTTCAGTGTCACCATTACTGATACTGAGGGAGCGACGGATATAGCTGTGGTCTCGATAACGGTGAGCTGATCTCTGGTTATCTGTTCAGATATTGAAGGAAAGAGAGGGAGAATATCCCCTCTCTTTGTCTTTTGAGCAGGGGAAAGGAGTTGACTTTGGGGAGGGATAAATGGTATAAATATAAAAGAGGTGTTAATTTATGCCGGAAGATATGGGAGCTTTTTCAAAGAAGATCGAGGAGTTAAAGGAGAAGATAGCCCGTAACCCCTCTTCGAGGCTTTTCCTTCAGCTTGCTGAGGAGTATCGCCGTTCAGGGAATCCAGAGGAGGCGATCGCTGTTCTTGAAGAAGGGCTAAAGCACCATCCTAATTATACTGCTGCCAAGGTTTGTCTTGCTAAAGCGTTGATCGATCTCAATCGTCTATCCGAGGCAAAGGATATTTTGGAAGAGGTAGTTAGGGTTGTCCCGGAGAATTTGGTAGCGAACCGTGCCCTTGCAGATATTTACTATATTCAGGGAAATACAGAGGCAGCCTTATCTCGATATGAGCTCATCCAGATGTATAACCCTGCTGATAAGGAGATAACAGAGCGGATCGAAGAGATAAAGAAGTCTCTTCTCTCCGTCCCGGGCGAAATTCCTCAAGAACCAGAAGGGATGGAGGCGGAGGCTATCGAGGTGGGTGAGCCTCCACAGGAAGAGGCTATCAAGGAAGAGGTTGAGATAGCTCCTCCTCCGATGGAAGAAGCAGGTAAGAAGGAGGCTCCTCCGGTCGAAATGGAGATGCCACCTGAAGCGGGTGCCCCTCCCGAAGCACCTGTAGAGAAGGAATTGAAAACTCCACTAGCTGAGTCTGCTCCCCTGCCAGATACCGGTTTGAGCGAGCTTAAGGAGGTAAATGAAGCTCCCTCCACAGAGGAAATGGTTCCTGAGGTGGAATTGGATCTTACCAATATAGAAGGAGAACTGTCAGAACTGGAGACGAAATTAGAGATCAACGCACCTCCTTCGGAAAAGAAGAGCACTTCCCCACCTCCAGCGGAAGCGGAAGTGAAGGTAGAAGGCTCCGTTTCGCAGGAAGAAGAATTTCTCACCCCCACGATGGCTGAGCTTTACGAAAGACAAGGTATGTTTGATAAAGCTCTTGAGATATATACCAGGTTGCTTAATAAGTATCCCAACAGCGCCGAGCTTAGGGATAGGATAGCAAGAGTTAAAGCGAGGATGGAAGGGAAGATAGGGGAACGCACAATTGAGGAGAAGATTCCCCCTAAGCCACCAGTTACCTCTGTTGAAGAGAAAGCTAAGGCTGCCTCTCCTCCTAAGATGGAGGGGCTCCCAGCCGATGTGAGGAAAAAGGAGAAGATAGATACCTTGAACAAGTGGCTTGAGACCATTAAGAAGATGCGAGGATAGGTTGGAGTAGTCGCTGATGTTTCGAGAAGTATTAGAGCGGATTGTCGATTCTTTGAAGGAGACCTATGGTATTTTTGTAATGGACTCCGACGGGCTCTCGGTGGAGAAGGTGGTATTGGGGGATGAGGAGTATACCTTGGAGACGCTGGCGGTAGAATGTGCTAATTATATGAAGAATGCTCAGGTGATGCTCTCTAATCCTCAACTTGGTGGTGCAGATGAGCTCTTTTTAAGTGCCCAGCGGATACAAATTTTGGTAAAGACACTTTCTCCTGATTACTATTTAATATTATTTTTAAAACCGGGAGCCAGTGTGGGGCAAGCGAGGTACGAGCTTTCCAAAGCCAAGCTCGACTTAGCAAAGGAATTCTGAATATAGTCTTCAGATCGGTTGAAGGGGGGCTTTCCTTCCCTTATTTTTTTATCCTGTTGACAGGAAAGGGTGGTGTTTTTATAATAATCCCGATTTTCGCTTACTGGAAGGAGGGAGGAAGAGGTTGTATACCACCAGTGATTTCAGGAATGGGCTAAAGATAGAGCTTGATGGAACGCCTTATGAAATCGTGGAGTTCTTACATGTGAAACCCGGTAAGGGAGGGGCTTTTGTCCGTACCAAGTTAAAGAACTTAGAGACAGGGGCGGTTCTCGATCATACTTTCCGTGCTGGAGAGCGGGTGAAGAAGCCAGATCTTAAAGAGCGGACTGCTCAGTATCTTTACCGCGAGGGGGAGAACTATTTCTTTATGGATACCGAGACCTATGAGGAGTTGACCCTTAACGAAGACCATCTGGGAGAGGCGGCGAGCTTCCTCGTAGAAAACCTCGAGGTGATTATCCTTTATCACAATGATCGTCCTATAGGGGTAGAGTTGCCTATCTTTGTGGAGGTGAAGGTGGTAAAGACCGATCCTGGAATAAGGGGTGATACTGCCTCTGGTGGCACCAAACCTGCGGAGCTTGAATCTGGAGCAGTGGTTCAGGTCCCCTTGTTCATCGATGAGGGTGATATAATAAAGGTGGATACCCGTAGTGGAGAATATGTGGAACGGGTTTCAAAATAGGAGTGGAGAGGAAGTGAAGACTGAGGAGATTAAAGAGTTATTAAGGTTAATGGCAGAAGGTGATGTCCAGGAGTTTGAGTTGGAGTGGGAGGGGGTTAGGCTAAAGATCAAGAAGTACGATCGTTCTTTACCGCCCGTTATATCTAAAGAGGTGGTGGCGGTACCAGAGCCAGAGGTGCGAGAAGTTCCAGCCCAGCCGAGGGAGAAGGAGGCGAGGGAGGAAGAGGTTCATTCTGAAGACAATTTTTATATAGTTCGTTCTCCGATTGTAGGCACTTTTTACCGGGCGCCGAATCCAGAAGCGGATCCCTTTGTTGAAATTGGCGATCATGTGGAGGAAGGACAGGTTCTCTGTATTGTAGAGGCGATGAAGATTATGAATGAGATCGCAGCGGAGAAGGCGGGGGAGGTGGTCAAGATATTTGTAGAGAACGCTCAGCCGGTGGAGTACGGGCAGGAGCTCTTTGCTATCAAGCCGAGTAACCCCTCATAATCCTTCTGCCAGCTTCAACCCGATAATCCCCTGGGCTAACCAACGAGGGAGGTATGTTTAAAAAGATTCTCATCGCCAATAGAGGGGAGATCGCCCTTCGGATCATCTGGGCGTGCAAGGAGTTGGGGATAAAGACGGTTGCCGTTTATTCCGAAGCAGATCGGGATGCCCTCCATGTTAAATTTGCCGATGAAAGCATCTGCATCGGTCCCCCAAAGAGTGGGGATTCCTACCTTAATATCGCCAGCATAATCAGTGCCGCTGAGGTCACTGGCGCTGAGGCTATCCATCCGGGATATGGTTTTCTTGCTGAGAATCCTCAATTTGCCGAAGTATGCGATTCTTGCGGAATAACATTCATTGGTCCTTCCGCTGAGGTGATAAAGCTTATGGGCAATAAGTCGGAAGCGCGAAAGCTGATGAGCGATATCGGGGTTCCCGTTACTTCAGGGAGCAAGGATACGGTGAGCTCAGTGAAGGAGGCAGCAAAGATAGCTACCAAGATCGGATATCCCATAATGCTTAAGGCATCGGCGGGTGGTGGAGGGAGGGGGATGCGGATAGTCTATTCTGAGGATGAACTTCCGGAGCATTTTAAGATGGCTCAGGTGGAGGCGGAGGCGGCTTTCGGCGACCCCAGTCTTTATGTGGAGAAGTATGTGGAGCATCCACGACACATTGAGTTTCAGATAATAGGAGATCTAAAGGGGAATATCGTTCATCTCGGAGAGAGGGAATGCTCCATCCAACGACGGCATCAGAAGTTGGTCGAGGAGTCCCCGTCCCCTGCGCTTGATGAAAGGTTACGAGCGGAGATAGCAGAGGCTGCCATAACTGCGGCTAAGGCAGTCCAGTACTTCAGTGTAGGAACAGTTGAATTTCTTCTCGACAGCGAGAAGAATTTTTACTTTATGGAGATGAACACCAGGATCCAGGTGGAGCATCCAGTTACCGAGATGGTTACGGGGATAGACCTGGTAAAGGAACAGATAAGGATCGCCGCAGGGAAGAAGCTTAGCTTCTCCCAGAAGGATGTCCGCTTCATCGGCCATAGCATCGAGTGTCGGATAAATGCTGAGGACCCGAAGACAATGATCCCCTCGCCGGGCAGGATCACCGGTCTCTATCTCCCTACCGGTCCTGGGATAAGGGTGGATACCGCTGCCTATGCAGGGTATCAAGTCCCGCCCTATTATGATTCCCTTCTCGCTAAACTGATATCCTATGGCAGGGATAGGAAAGAGGCGATAAATCGAATGAAGCGGGCACTTGAGGCGACGATCGTGGAGGGTTTGAAGACCAATGTCCGCCTTCACCAGGCGATAATCAGCCATCCCGATTTCGTTGCCGGTAATCTCGATACCGGCTTTTTAAATAAGGTAAAGCTCTAATCGATATCTTAGAGAAGGGAGTTTATTATGGAGAAGAAGGAGACTTTTTCTTCACGGTGGGGTCTTATCTTAGCTTCCTTGGGGATGGCGATAGGCTGTGGCAATATCTGGCGGTTTCCCCGAATAGCGGCGAGCAATGGTGGGGCGGCGTTTCTCATCCCTTGGATAATATTCCTTGTTCTCTGGTCCATCCCCCTCCTTATCATCGAGTATTCCTTGGGGAGAGGGACCCGGATGGGGGTGATAGGTTCCTTTGGCAAGATTATGGGACCCAAGTACTCCTTTATGGGGGGATTTATCGCCTTCTGCAGTATGGCTATTATGTTTTATTATTCCGTAGTTACCGGATGGTGCATCAAGTATTTTCTTCGAGGGGTGATGGGAACTCCTCTTTTAAAGGCTCGTGATTACTGGGGGAGCTTTACTTCCTCCTACCAGCCGATACTTTTTCATCTATTGGCTGTGCTTCTCGGCTCCTTTATCATCTATCGAGGAATAGAAGCGGGGATAGAAAAGGCGAGCAAATTCCTTATCCCCTCCCTCTTTTTACTTTTGGTGATAGCAGCTGTTCGAGCGATAACCCTTCCCGGTGCAGTAAAGGGGCTTAACTTCCTCTTCAACCCAGAATGGCATTATCTCCGCGATTATCGGGTGTGGCTTCAGGGGCTTACCCAATCAGCCTGGTCCACCGGTGCCGGTTGGGGGCTTATCCTCACCTATGCCGTCTATATGAAGAAGCGTGAGGATACGGTCTTGAACTCTTTCATCGTTGGCTTCGGCAATGACGCCGCTTCCCTTCTCGCTGGTCTTGCCATAATTCCCACCATATTTGCCCTTTTGCCACCCGCCGAAGCGGAGTCGGTGATTAAAGGAAGTGATAATATTGGTCTCACTTTCATTTCGATCCCCACTTTGTTTAGTAAAATGCCAGCCGGTTCTTTTTTCATGTCTTTGTTCTTCCTCTCCCTTACTTTTGCTGCTTTGAGTTCCCTTATATCTATGCTTGAGCTTACCTGTCGTATCTTTATGGACGCGGGGCTTACAAGGAAAAAGGCTGTCTTCTTCGTTGGAGTTATGACCTTCCTTCTCGGGCTTCCCTCTGCTTTCAGTTTAACCTTTTTTGAGAATCAGGATTGGGTTTGGGGACTCGGATTGATGGTCTCCGGCTTTTTCTTTGCCATCGCCATCACTCGTTATGGGGTTTCCCGATTTCGAGAGGAATGGGTTAATGCCGAGGGATGCGACCTTAAGGTGGGGCGTTGGTTCGATATCCTTGTCAAATACTTTATTCCGGTGGAGTTTGTCCTGATGCTCTCCTGGTGGTTTTATCAAGCGGTTCGTTGGGATCCAAAGGGATGGTGGGATATAACGAAGCCTACCTCACTCGGCACCTGCCTTTTTCAGTGGTTGTTGGTGATATTTCTCTTCATTATTGCAAATCGGTGGGTTGTTAAAAAGACATTTAGAGGGGAGGCGACGAAATGAAAGCGGGAACGATAATAATGATGATAATCTTCCTCGGGGGTGTTTGGGGAATATTTATTTATCTACTTGGGTTGGCAGTAAAAAAAGAGAGGGAAAAATCCATCTATAAGGAGGAGTAAAGGTGGCAAGAGGAGGAAGAGAACATTGGGGGAGTAGAGTTGGCTTTATCCTTGCCGCTGCCGGTTCAGCGGTGGGCTTGGGCAATATCTGGCGGTTCCCTTACTATACCGGGGTGAACGGAGGAGCAGTTTTTGTGATGGTTTATATCCTTTGTGTAATCCTTTTGGGTTTTCCCCTTATGTTTGCCGAACTATCCTTAGGCAGGCGAACCCAGAAGAACGCAGTTGGTGCCTTTCTCTCTGTTAAACCTCACAGTCCTTGGTTCCTTGCTGGTTCTCTGGGAGTATTGGCGGGTTTCCTCATCCTTTCCTATTACAGTGTGGTTGCGGGTTGGACTATAGGTTACTTTATTGAGTCTCTACTCGGGGTGTTCCGTTCCTTTCATAACGCAACTGAAGTAGCCAATTATTTCAAGGCGTTTTCCGCTAATCCCGTTAAGGCAGTAGGCTATCATGCTCTTTTTATGGTACTTTGTATGCTGATCGTCATCCGAGGGGTGAAGGCGGGTATAGAGCGGTGGAGTAAGATATTGATGCCCACCCTATTTGGCATTCTCGTTTTATCCATTATTCGCGCTCTCACCCTGCCTGGGTCCTTTTCTGGGGTTAAGTTCTTCATCTTTCCCGACTTTTCCCATTTTTCTCTCGATACTGTCTTTTTGGCAATGGGTCAAGCCTTTTATTCCCTCTCTCTCGGGATGGGATGTATGATCACCTATGGAAGTTATCTCTCCCGTAAGAGCAATATCCCGAGCAATGGAATCTGGATAGCGGGATTGGATACGATGGTTGCTTTTCTTGCTGGTTTTGCTATCTTCCCCGCTGTGTTTGCCTTTGGACTTAAGCCAGAAGGAGGTCCTGGTCTTGTCTTTCAAACCCTACCTAATATATTCCGGGTTATGCCGGGTGGGGTGGTATTTGCTCCCCTCTTCTTCCTCCTTCTCCTGATAGCTGCTCTTACCTCAGGGATCTCTCTCCTCGAGGTGGTTACCGCTTACTTTGTGGATGAGAAAGGTTGGTCTCGGAAGAAGACCGTTCTTATAACGGGAACGATCATCTTCTTTATGGGAATTCCTTCCGCTCTTTCCTACGGTAAGCTGGCAAAACCAATAGTTTTTGGAAAAACCCCATTTGATTTCGTGGATAAATTGACCGCCAACTACCTTCTTCCCTTAGGTTCCATTCTTATCGCTGTGTTTGTAGGATATATCTGGGGAAGGGATAAGGCGTCTCGAGAGATAATGGATGGGGCACCTGGTTTCAAACTTGCACCATTGTGGCTCTTCCTCCTTCGGTATTTTTGCCCTGTGGTAGTGGCGCAGATACTCATCTTCGGTTTTCTCTCGGAGTTCACCTCACCCGCAGTTCAGGCTTTCACCAAGATCCTCCAACGGTATTTCATAATCGCTGATATTGCCCTTCTTGGAGTAGTAGCTGTATGGACGGCTCACTTCTTCTTGAGAAAGGGGAGGAAGTTCTCGCTGTAGTTTTTCTAACCTTGAGCTGAAAAAATCCCTAGCCCAAATAAGGTATAGAGGAGGACCGCGAGTCCAAGAAAGGCAAACCCTATCCTTTTCCTCTCTTCCTTCCAGAGATGAAGGCAGAGGAGAAAAAGGAACCAGCCTATAACTGGCCACCATTCAGAGGGGGTATTTAACCAGTAGTTGCCAAAGGCTTCATTCCTCCAGATACCAGCGAATATTAGAGATAGAGTGTAAAGAAGAAAGCCGCTTTCGATCATATTGAGGGAGACTTCACTTAAAAGGTTTTCCTCAGGTAGATTTTCCGAGATTGAATGATAGGAGAAACTCAGAAACACGAAGAAGATACTTAAGAAAACAGAACTAACGATAGAGGAGAATTCAAAGGGATTAGAGGCAAAATATACCTCAGGTATTTGTGGTATTTGATAGATGAGTAGAGCCAATCCGATGACTTGAAAGGGGAGGGCGATCCGAGCAAAAAAGAGGGCTTTTTTCTCCAATTTCTGTTCCTTCTGGAAGAAATATATGAGATACAACACAAAAGAGATGGAGATCAGGCATAGGGAGATTAGAAAGACCTTTCCTACAAAAGGGATATGGATCTTTAAGGGGAGAAGATCACTCAGTTCCTCACGGCTATATCCTTCCCTCAAGAACAGATTAAAGACATTTCTTGCTGAGGTGAATCTTTTCTCATCTCCTATTTGATGGAGGATCATTCTATTGAGGTGGTAAGATCCCCGAAGTATGGAGCCACTATCGAGTAGGAAATAGGTTAGCGCTACACCACCAGTGAGCCAAAGTCCTATAGAGGAGAGGGGAGTCCTTGTCTTTAAGAGATAGAGTAAAAGTAAGCCGAGTCCTATGGAGAAAAAACCATACCCGATTACTCCACATATAGAGTGGAGAAAGAACCAATGGCTATTAAGAGTAGGAGGGATATGAGAGATTGTCTTTTCTGGTAGGATGAGAGCTAATCCAAGGAAGAAGAGGGCTATTGGGAGAAGGATTACCCCCCCCACCCTTAATTCATAATGGCGTTCGAGAACGAAGTGGATGATGATAATAGTGAGGGAAAGGAGGAGAGAAGCTTCAAAGGTGCTCGAAAAAATAATCCTCCTGGCGAACAATAAGCGAAGGAAAATGCCCGAAGCAAGGGAAATGGTTCCAACCAGACCAGCTGTTGTGGCTCCCTCCCACCACTCGTTCTTCTTTCTTAAGAGAAAAATCAAATAGAGAAAGAAGGAGAAGGATAGAATAGAGAAAGAAAGAAGAAAAAGCACCATCTGAATATGAAAACCCATTTTCTTGTCCCGTTTCTCCTACAATCTTACTCTAAGGCTTTCCATCAACTGTTCCATCCTCTTCTCAAAGAAGAAGTAATTCCTGTGAAAACCTCCACCGATAAAAAGTAATGTCTGTTTGCCTTTTTTAAAGATTAAAGCCACTACCGAAGCAGGAGGAAAGAGAAGAATGAGGAAGAGCCCAAAGCTTATTACTCCTCCACCAAGAGCTACTATTTTTACTCCTGGGTCTTTGACCAGCTCGAACCCAACTCGAGCCAACTCCTTTTTATTTACCCTTAGGGAGAAGGTTACGGGTAGTCCCGGAAGACGATTCAGTTCAGGATGTTTGGCTAAGACCCATAATTTGGTTATTTCCCCTGTTTTTGGGATTATCTCTATTTCAAGGGCGGGGTTCCTTAACTCCTGCGAGCGGGAGAAGGGAGTGGTACCGCTCATCACGAAGTCAGGGATGAAACGAAGAGGGACAACTTTCAAACCTTCTTCAGGATATTCCAGTTCTTCGCCGAACTTTGTTATATGGTAGGTTCTCCTGTTTTCACCCTCTAATCCACTTATATCGAGAGTATATCCCTTTATTTTTGTCTCCGCTTTCTCTGTAAATTCATCAATTATAAGGTTAAATCCACGAAAAGAAAGGGGGTGGTTTGTCCTTACCGTCTTTTCCTTTGTCTTTTCTCCATTTATAGTAATAAATGCTCTCGCTTCCCATTCCTTGATCATACCGTTCTGATAGTAGGAGGCTTTAGCCCAGTCTAATCCCACTGAGAAGGGAAGGGAAATATCCTTGCCATCGCTGCTCACCATTTTGGAAGTTGTTTCTCCCTCCACCAGACTTATTCTGCCCCTTAAGGCGTAGCGTGAGCTTATAAAGACTCCGCTAAGAAGCAGGATGAACCCTAAATGGGAGATGAGAAAACCGAACCTTCCCAGCCTACCTCTCACCCCAAAAAGGAGAACTCGTTTCTCCTCCCTTCTTTTTATCTTGAACCCTAATTCCTTAAAGTCGGTTGTTATTTTTTCTTCCATTTTTTCTATCGGAGGACCATTGGGTAATGAGAGGAGACGGCTGAAGGGATAATTCTGGAAGTTCTCCGGATCTGGGATCCTCTCAGGAGGTTTTATCTCTCTCAATACCTTGGGAAGGTTCACTATGGTTGAGGCGATGATGTTAATGAGAAGAAGGAAAAAGAGACCTTTAAACCAAAGCGAGTGGTAAATCCGGAAGAGCTCTATCCTTATAAAGATTGCGTAGAGAAAGGAGGGATATTCCCTCTTTATCGATTCCAAGGAGACGAAATCCTCTTGAGGAATTATCGTTCCCAAAATGGCAGAGATAACGATGAATACAACGATAAAAATGGTAAGCTTCCTTGAGGCAAACACCCCAAGGAATGAAGATTTGCCTTTCTTCATTATATTAGTATGCCTTGGCGAAGTAGACCTTTTTTCTCGCTTGCTTGCCGCAGCGAATGCACTTGCCATCCTCTTCAGGGGCAGAAAGCGGGATACAGCGAATAGTGGCGGTAGTTTCCTCCTTTACCTTTTCCTCACAGACGGAATCACCACACCAGAATGCGCGGATGAAGCCACCTTTGTTCTTTATTACCTCCTTGAATTCATCGTAGGTCTCTACTTGGTGAGTATTCTCTTCGCGGAACTTAAGAGCACGGGCGAAAAGATCCTTCTGTATTTCTTTGAGGATGATTCCCACCTTCTCTATCATCTCATTTTGGGGAATGAATATCTTTTCTCGATTATCCCTTCGAACCAGAACCACTTGGTTCTTTTCTATATCCTTTGGTCCCACCTCAAGTCTCATCGGCACGCCCTTAAGTTCCCATTCGCTGAATTTCCACCCCGGGCTATAGGTGGTGCGGAGATCAGCCTTTACCCGGAAGCCCGCCTCCTTTAAGGTTTTCTCCAATTCTTCTGCCTTGGAGAGGACCCTCTCTTCCCAGCCAGAGGCAGGGATGGGCACTATCACCAAGTGGATTGGGGCTACCATTGGAGGGATTATCAAGCCAGAGTCATCTCCATGGGTCATTACCAAGGCGCCGATGAGCCGACTGGACACACCCCAAGAGGTCTGCCAAGCGTATTTCAATTTTTGGTCTTTATCTTCGAACCTTATGCCAAATGCCTTGGCGAAGTGTTGTCCTAAGTTGTGGGTAGTGCCCGCTTGGAGCGCCTTTCCGTCAGCCATAAGTGCTTCGATGGTATAGGTCTGGACTGCACCAGCAAACCGCTCTCCTTCCGTCTTCACTCCGGGGATGACCGGGATAGCGAGGTAGTCCTCAGCCAGACGACGGTATATCTCGAGAATCTTTAACGCTTCCTCCTCCGCTTCCTTTTCCGTGGCGTGTACCGTATGCCCTTCCTGCCAGAGGAACTCGGTGGTTCGGAGGAAGAGCCGGGTTACCTTTTCCCAGCGGACGACATTCGCCCACTGGTTTATAAGGAGGGGTAGATCGCGCCACGATTTGACCCATTTGGCGTACATACTGCAGATTATCGCCTCTGAGGTGGGACGAACAGCCAATCGTTCCTCGAGCTCCTCGTCCCCGCCCGCTGTTACCCAGGCTACCTGAGGGGCGAAACCAGCCACATGCTCCGCCTCTTTTTTGAGGAAACTCTCAGGGATGAATAGGGGAAAATAGGCGTTCATATGGCCCGTTTCCTTGAGTTTCTTATCCAGAACATCCCTGATGTTTTCCCAGAGGGCAAAACCGTAAGGCTGGATTACCATACATCCCTTTATCGGAGAATAATCAGCGAGCTCTGCTTTTCTCACCACATCCACATACCACCGAGAAAAATCCTCAGATTTGGGAGTGATTTCAGTTACAAACCTTTCCTTTTCCGTAGCCATTGAATACCCCTCCATTTATGCGAAATAAATCCCTCTAAGCGGGCACTTACTTTCTTTATCATATTGGATGATGAGATGTCAACACGAAGGATGAGTTGACAGGCGATGAAGCTTAAGCTATTGTAGTTTTGTATTGGACAGTGATCGTGGTCGATCAATGAAGAGAAAAAAAAGATATCCTGAAAGTATTGTTTTTGCACTGGTGTTTTTCATCAGCACTTTCTGCTTAGGAAACGATATCGAGAAGCTCCTTCCTTCGTCTTCGGATGTTTTTCCCTTTAAACCCCAGGGGAAGCCTTTGAGATTCAAAGGGGAGGGGTTATACGACTTCATAGATGGAGGGGCGGAGATATACTTTGAGTACGGCTTTACCGAAGCATTGAGCCAGGAGTATACCGATGGTAAGCTGACTATCAGCATCACCATCTACCTGATGAAGGACGAGGAAGCCGCTTTCGGCATCTACTCGGCTAACAGGAAAGTGGGAAAGAAGAGGATAAAAATAGGGGGGGAGGGGGTCGTAAGTGATTTCATGCTCCTATTCTGGCAAGAGAGGTTTTATGTGGTGATTGAGACTTTTAATCCTGGAGCAAGAGCGAAAAAAGAGATGATTCGGATGGCTCGTCTTGTGTCGAGGAAGATTGGTAGAATAGGTGTTCCACCTTCTATTCTCGCTCGTCTTCCTAAGGGCAACCTTATTCCCGGAAGCGAGGTATTCGTTCGCGGCACCTTGGGAATCAACAACCAGTTTTTTTTCTCTGAGAAGGACCCTTTCCGATTGAAGAAGATGGGGGGAGAAGGGGCTTTTGCCGACTATCGTTTTCCCGATGGAGATAGGTTCAAGTTGTTCCTCGTTCGTTACTCTAGAAAAGAGGATGTTTTCTTGGCTCTTTCTCGCCTCGAGGCTATATGGAGAAAGCAAGGGTTTGTAAAAGAGCAAAAGAATAAAATAGCCTTTTGGCGATACAGGGCGGGCTATTACTTAGTCAAGAAAAGCGGTAATTTCCTTTCGATAGTTCTTGGAGCCCGGAACAAAGAAAACGGTTTAAAAATAATTAACCTTTGTCCTTAGGAGAGAAGAATGGAGAGGACAAGGCGAGAGTTTTTGCTTTCTTTGAGTGCTTTGGGTATGGGGGCAGTTCTTCCTTCTTCGCTTCTTGAGCCTTTTTTCTCGAGCCCCTCTCCGGGGATAAAACCGTTGGTGGTGGTTAAGGGGAGTTCCCCTTACGATATTACCAAAAAGGCGATCGAGGCTATTGGTGGGATAAAAAGGTTTGTTTCCCGTAATGACATCGTGGTGATAAAGCCCAATATGAGCTGGGATCGACTGCCAGAACAGGCGGCTAATACCAATCCGATGGTAGTGAAGGCGGTGGTTGAGCTCTGCTATCAAGCGGGAGCGAAGAAGGTGAAGGTGTTTGACAATTCCATAAATAATGCTCGAAGGTGTTATGTGAGAAGCGGTATCGCCGAGGCGGCACGGGAGGCAGGGGCGGATGTTCATTTCGTCGATCGGCGGAAATTTCGGCGGATGAAGGTAGGGGGGCAAGCGCTTTCTGAATGGTTCATCTACACCGAGGCGGTGGAGGCGGACAAGCTCATCAATATACCCATAGCCAAAGACCACAGCCTAACCAGGCTGACGATGGGGATGAAGAATTTCATCGGATTCTGTGGTGGGAGAAGAAGCAGGCTTCATCAAAGGATCCACCAGGTAATTGCCGATCTTGCCAATTTCTTTAAACCAACCCTGGTGGTGCTCGATGCCACCAGGATACTCACCGCTAATGGACCTCAGGGAGGCGATCTTTCCTATGTTAAAAGGCTTGATATGGTAATCGTGGGAGAAGATCAGGTGGCGGTAGATGCTTATGGAGCTACCCTGTTTGGGATCTCTCCAGGTGATATAGGCTACATCAGGATAGCCCGCGATATGGGCCTCGGTGTGATGGACCTCAATAAGGTTCCTATAAAGAGACTTACTGTTTGAAATCTATCACCTTCCTAACGATGAGGAATTTAAGAAGGATAGTTCAGATAGGTTTTTTCCTTCTATTCGTCTGGCTTCTCATCCGGACAGAATATGCTGGTAAGAACGAGATTCCTTATCCAGTTAAGATTTTCTTTGACTTCGATCCCCTTATCAGCTTAGCTAACATACTCGCCTTCAAGGGTATTCCTCCCCTTTTCCCTAAGGTTATGGCTCTTTCCCTTATTGTAGTCGGCATTACCCTTCTTTTTGGACGGGTATTTTGTGGTTGGGTCTGTCCCCTCGGCGCCATTAATAACTTCTTTAGCTATTTGAAAAAACGGAAATTAACTGAGGCGGTTTTCCTCTCTTCCTATCATCGAGGACAACGGGTTAAATATCTCATTCTGGTGATACTCCTCGTCGCTTCCTTCTTCGGGCTTCAGCTTACCGGCTTTCTCGACCCCTTTTCCCTCCTCATAAGGAGCGCTGCGGTAAGCATAAATCCAGCGGTAAATTACCTGATCCGGGGGGTATTCGACGCTGTTTACTCAGGGGTACCCCTCCTTACCCCGATTAGTGAACCGATCTATTCCTTTTTGCAAGACCATTATCTTTCGTTCAATCAACCATACTTCCAATGGTCTTTCCTGATAGGGGCGATTTTCATCCTGATCATCCTTCTAAATCTTGTCCGCCCCCGGTTTTGGTGTAGGTATCTCTGCCCTTTGGGGGCTCTTCTGGGGATACTTTCCCGTTACTCCCTCTTCAGATTGAAGTTTGCTTCCGGGTGCGTTGATTGTAATCTCTGTGTTGCTCTCTGCCCTGCAGCTGCCGAGCCGAAGGGGGAAGATGCTTGGCGGAGCAGTGAGTGCTTCGTCTGTTATAATTGTGTCGCTTCTTGTCCAGAGAAGGTGCTTTCCTTTCGTTTTTCCCTTCCCCGGCGTAGGGAGCCGGGACTTGACCTTTCGCGAAGGGAGCTTATCTATTCAGCGGTGGCGGGTTTGGGGATTGTTCCTTTAGTGAAGGTTGGTGCTACTTATAAGAAGCCAAACCCCACCCTGCTCAGGCCTCCGGGAGCGCTCATCGAAGAGGAGTTCCTCAAGAGGTGCATCCGTTGTGGCGAGTGTATGAAAGTCTGTCTAAATAACGCCCTTCATCCCACCCTTTTTGAGGCAGGGCTTGAAGGGATGTTCACCCCACGCCTGATCCCCAAGCTGGGGTAATGTGAGTACTATTGTACCCTTTGTGGTCAAGTCTGTCCCACCGGTGCCATCCGCGAGCTCACTATGGAGGAGAAGACGAAGACGAAGATCGGGCTGGCGATTATAGATAAGAGCAGATGTCTTCCCCATGCTTTTGGAGTGAACTGCGTGGTCTGTGAGGAGGTCTGCCCCACTCCGAAGAAGGCTATCTGGTTCGAGGAGGATGAGGTGATCGATCGGGAGGGGAAGAAGGTAGTGGTAAAAAAGCCCCATGTTGACCCTGAACTATGCGTAGGTTGTGGCATCTGCGAGTATAAATGCCCGGTAGTCGAGAAACCTGCTATCTTCGTTATCAATATGAATGAATCCCGAGACCCTGATAAGCAACTTCTGCTTTAGGTGAGGATTTTCTATGAAGGACTTATTCCTTTGAGAAGTTCCTCTACTTCTTTGACCAGTGCCTCTACCGCTTCTTTTTCTTTTACTTTGCGGATGATCTCGCCCCGACGGAAGATGATACCTTCTCCCTTACCACCGGCAAAGCCGACATCTGCTTCTCTCGCCTCGCCAGGACCGTTCACCACACAGCCCATTATCGCCACCTTCAGGGGGAAGGTGATGTGGGAAAGCCTTTTTTCTACCTCGGTGGCGAGTTTTGCCACATCGATCTCACAGCGCCCACAGGTAGGGCAGGAGATTATCTCCACCCCTCGTTTTCTGATCCCAAGGGAGGAGAGGATGTAGTAGCCCACTCGCACCTCGTCCACCGGGTCTCCGGTTAAGGAGACGCGAATGGTATCGCCGATCCCTTGCGCGAGAAGAAGGGAGAGCCCAACCGTCGATTTTACTACTCCCCTTAATCCACCACCTGCCTCAGTTATCCCTAAATGGAGGGGGTAATCCACCTGCTCGGAGATGAGTTGATAGGCTCGAGTCGTCGTCTCCACATCAGAGGACTTGAGTGAGATGATGATATCGCGAAAATCCAGATCCTCGAGCATACGGATATGGGAAAGGGCACTTTCAACCATCGCCTCTGGTGTTGGATGTCCGTATTTTCGGAGGAGCTCCCTCGATAGGGAGCCGGCGTTCACTCCGATCCTTATCGGGATCCCTCGTTCCTTCGCCGCCTTTACCACCTCCCGAACCCTCTCTTCTCCACCGATATTCCCCGGATTTATCCTGATCTTATCCGCTCCCGCCTCGATCGCAAGGAGCGCCAAGCGATAGTTGAAGTGAATGTCAGCAACCAGAGGGACATCAGCCATTTTTCTTCTTATCTTGCTGAAAGCGGATGCTGCCTCTTCATCCGGTATCGCTATCCGCACTATCTCACAGCCAGCGGTAACCAGTTCCTTTATCTGGGAGATGGTCTTTTCCACATTTCGGGTATCGGTCTTGGTCATCGACTGAACGGAGATAGGCGCTCCTCCACCTATCTCTATCTTTCCTACCTTAATCCGGCGTGTTTTTTCCCTTTCCATCAGCATATTAGCGAGCCACCAATTTGCTTATATCGAGGTAGATCACCAGAAGGCTGATCAGAAGCAATATGATAAAACCGAGTTGCAGTATCCTTTCCTTTACCCGCTGGTTCAGATCTCGGCGGATGATCCCCTCGACGGCGAGAATGAATATGTGCCCTCCATCAAGTACCGGAATGGGGAGAAGGTTGAATATCCCAAGCTGTAGGCTGACAAAGGCGATGAATTGGAGCAACGGGATGAGGCCTAACCTCATTGCCGTTCCCGAGAAGCGGGCGATCTCAATGGGACCAGAAAGAACCCGGACGGACATCTTCTGCATCACCAGCCGTTCCATCACCTCGAGGGTGAGAAATGCCATATCGTAATTCTTCTTCAAACTTTTTTCTATCGCTTCTCCCAGGGGATATTTTTTCGTCTTCATCCTTACCGGGGCGTTTATTCCTACCAGGAATATCCCGTTCTTCTTTATCGGGGTGAGGGTTACTTCGAAGATGTTTTCGCCTCTTTTTACCTTGAGGGTGATGGGTTTTCCCTTGCTTTCTTGGATAAGTCGATACATATCATAGAAGTGGTGGATCGGAGTACCCGAGAGGGAAAGGATGATGTCTCCCTTTCTGAGCCCTGCTTTTTCTGCTGGCATTCCCTTCTGAACACCATCCACTAAAGGGGGGATAGGTTCCATTAAACCAGCGTAGCCGATATATCGCGGAGGGATTGGCTTTGGGGTCAAGGTGAGAGAAAGTTCTTTTCCTCCTCTTTTTATCTTTAATCGAAGGGGGTGATTGGGGCTGGTATTTATTAGAAGTTGAAGTTCCTCCCAGGTGTCTATTCTTTTGCCATCCACCTCTAAGATTCTATCCCCCGGTTTTATCCCCGCCTTCTCTGCTGGAGAACCGATAGCAATCGCCCCGATGACCGGAGGCTGATCGAAATGGCTCGGTATCTCTATACCGGCGTTATAGACTATGGCGAGGAAGACGATCGCTAAGAGGATGTTCAACCCTGGTCCCATAATTAGCACCATGAAGCGCCGGCTTTTCGGTTGGGCGAGGAAGGAACGGGGATCATCTGCCCCTTTCTCTCCTGGGCTTTCTCCGTAAAGTTTCACATAGCCCCCGAAAGGAACAGCGCTTATCCGATAGTCGGTTTCCCCTCTTTTGACCCCTACTAAGCGGGGTCCAAAGCCGATGGAGAAGGTTTCCACCCTTATACCAAAGGCTTTGGCAGTGGCGAAATGGCCGAACTCGTGAATTATGATCAGCAATCCGAGGACGAGAATGATGGCAATGATGTTTAATAACACTTTATTCCTCCTAAATTAGGATAGCTCTTCTGCTATCTTCTTCGCCTCTTTTCTTGCCCATTGCTCTGCTTCAAGCACCGTTTCGAGAGAGGATACTTCTTTTTTATGGTGCTTTTCCATTGTTTTCTCCACCAATAGGGGTATTTTATCAAAGGTTATCCTCCCTGTAAGGAAGTATTCCACCGCCACTTCATCCGCGGTGGCGAGTACGGTTCTCATCGTACCTCCTTCCTTAAGGGCTTGGCGAGAAAGCCTTAAAGCAGGGAACTTGGTGATGTCCGGAGGTGAAAAAGAGAGAGCGATCGTTTTTTTAAAATCCAGCTTGGGAAAGGGGTTGGGGAGCCGTTCCGGATAAGTTAGTGCATATTGAATGGGTATCCTCATATCAGGGAGGTTGAGTTCCCCTATTATCGAGCCATCGACGAACTCGACCAGTGAATGGACGATGCTCTGAGGATGAATGACCACCTCTATCTTATCTTCGGGAAGGCCAAAGAGAAAATGCGCCTCGATCACCTCGAGCCCCTTATTCATAAGGGTGGCGGAATCTATGGTTACCTTTTTCCCCATCTTCCAGCTTGGATGTCTAAGCGCCTCTTCCACGGTTACCTTACTCAATTTCGAAGGCTCGAGATTGAGGAATGGTCCCCCTGAGGCGGTGAGGATTATCCTTTTTACCTCCTCTTTTCTCCTTCCCTCGAGACACTGAAATAAGGCGCTGTGTTCACTATCGATGGGGAGAAGCCTCACCCCTTTTTTCGCCACTGAGGAGATTATCAATTCTCCCGCCATAATCAAGGTTTCCTTGTTGGCGAGAGCGATGTCCTTCCCCGCTTCTATCGCTTGCAGGGTGGGAATAAGGCCTACACTTCCTGAGGTGGCAACGACGACCAATTCCGCTGGAGGAAAGATAGCTACATTGACTAAGCCTTTATTCCCGTAGGTTATCTCGACATCTTCGGATGAAATAAGATCCCTTAGTTCTCTTGCTTTTTCTTCATCCTTTACCGAGACGAGCTTAGGCTTGAATTCCCTGATCTGTTCGGCAAAGAGAGGGATATTCTCACCCGCAGCCAAAGCAACTATCTGGAAACGGTTCCTCTGGTTGCGTACTATGTCCAGGGTATTTCTTCCTATAGAGCCAGTTGCTCCTAAGATGGCGAGTTTCTTCATCGTATCTCCTTACTTAAGGAAGAAGATATAGTAGTAATAAAAAACGGGTGTGGTGAAGATGAAACTGTCGATTCTATCCAACACCCCACCGTGTCCTGGGAGTAGATTCGAGGAGTCCTTTACCCCTGCCCCTCGTTTGAACGCCGATTCACAGAGATCGCTTAGTTGAGCGAATATCCCCAGTACCACTGGAAGGATCAGAGCATGAGATAGCGGGATGAAGGAGGCAAACCACCACTTGGCAATTAATGAGGAGGATATGTTGAAAAGAAGCCCCCCGCCGAGCCCCTCAATAGTTTTCCCAGGACTGAGGGAGTAAAAGAGCTTATGTCGTCCGACCGATGTTCCAAGAATGTAAGCCCCTACATCTCCACTTGCCACCACAAAGTAAAGATAAAAAAGAAGTGCCACCGCTTTTTCCCCCCCTCCTTCTACAAGCCTCAATGAAAATTGGTAGCCGAGAAGGAAGCCGATATAGATCACACCGAACAGGGTTACCCCGATGGAGGCAGTCGTCTTTTCCCAATCACGGATGGTGAGGATAGAGAGGAGAGAAATTGCCATCACCGCGGAGGTGAGAAGTAGGTCCAACTGGATGTATTGGGTATAAAAGAAAAAGGAGACGATTAAAGTGGATACTATTCCCACCTTTTTTAACACGGGGAGTCCATTTTTCTCCGCTATTTCAAAGAACTCGACTGCTGCGAGATAAAGCCAGAAGAGGCCAAAGATGAAAAAGCAGATTGGAGGAAGAAATTTGACCACCACGATTATCATTGAGACGAGTAAAAGGCCAGTGATTACTCTTTTCATTGAACCTCCTCAAGGTTGTAGCCCGCCGAATCTTCGCTCCCTTTTTTGATAGTCGCGGATAGCTCGAAAGAGCTCTTTTTTAGTGAAATCGGGCCAGAGTGTTTCCGTGATCCAGAATTCGGTATAGGCGATCTGCCAAAGGAGAAAGTTGGATACCCGGAGCTCCCCACTTGTCCTTATTAGTAGATCAGGGTCGGGTATGCCCTCGGTATATAGAAAGGAGGAAAAAGTCTCCTCATTAATATCTATGTTTTTTTCTTTGGCAAGACGGCAAAGTTTTTTTGCGGCGTCTATGATTTCCGCCCTTCCTCCATAATTCAAAGCGACAAGCAATTTTAACCCCGAGTTGTTCGCCGTTTTTCTCATCGTCTCTTTGAAGCTTTCTTTCACCTTTTCCGGAAGTTCTTCGAGCCTTCCAATAGCGCGGAGGAGTATGTTGTTTTCCAAAAGTGTTCTTTCCTCCCGGGCGAGGTATTCGGTGAGAAGATCCCATAGGGCGTTGATCTCGTCTTTGGGACGCCGCCAGTTTTCAACGGAGAAGGCGTAGAGAGTGAGGACTTCTATCTTCAGACGGGCACAAGCCTCTACCACCTCACGAACTGCTTCAATACCGGCTCGGTGCCCTGCGATTCGGGGAAGTCCTCTTTTGGCTGCCCATCTGCCATTTCCATCCATTATTATCGCTATATGCCGAGGCAGATTATCAGGATCTATCTCCGAAAGGATTTTGTACTCCTCACTTCCCGGTTCTGCCAGTTTAGGATCAAACCATACCATCAGTATTCCACCTTTACCAAAAAAAGACCTTGTGGAGGGGCAAGTTTTCTTGCTTGGTCCCTATCTTTTTCTTCGATAATCTCCATTATTTCACTTGGCTCCCTCTTCCCCAACCCCACCTCTATGAGCAGGCCAACCATCCGCCGTACCATATATTTGAGGAAACTTTCCGCCCGCACCTTGAATATGATGAACTCATCTTCCTCGACAATCTCAAAGGAAAATATCCGTCTAATGGGATTTCTCTCCCGAGCATCCCCTACTTGAAAAGCGGTAAAGTCCTTCTCTCCGATGAAATGTTTCCCTCCTTCTCTCATTGCCTCAATATCGAGCGGTGCATTCACCTGCCAGACATAGCGGTAATGAAAGGGGGATACCACTTCTCCCCCGTATACCCGGTAGTGATATTCCTTTGCCTTTGCTGAGAAGCGAGAATGAAAGTCAGGGGGAACAAGCTCAATATTGAGGATGCGGATGTCTGGGGGGAGGAGGCTGTTCAGAGCCCTTTTAAGAGAAGTTTCATCTATCTGTTTATTTGTTCTGAAGTTGGCTACCTGCCCTAAAGCATGAACCCCAGCATCGGTTCTCCCAGCGCCAATGAGAGAGATCTTCTCGCCGGTAATGGTATAAAGTGCTTTTTCTATCGTTCCCTGAATAGTAGGTAGATTTGGTTGAACCTGCCAGCCGTAATAATTTGTTCCTTCGTAAGCAATAGTGGCTTTCAGATTCCTCAATTTATTCCTCTTTTTCCGGGCAAATTATAGAGGGAAAGAGGGGGCAAAGTCAAGGTGATTGGGAGGGCGATGAGGCTTTGACAAATCTGCTTGGTCCTCGGCATAATAGTAAGGGATGGATCAGAACAAGATATCGATAATCGGAGCAGGGAAGACGGGTTCTTCCTTAGGTCACTGGCTTAAGAATGCTGGCTTCAAAATTGGGGGTGTTATTACAACGAGCCTCCACTCCGCTAAACGGGCGGTTTCCTTTATTGGGGAAGGGATCCCCTCTGTTGAGCCTTTGGAGGCGATAGGCGATGCAGGAATAATCATCATCGGTACCCCGGATCGGGTTATCTCCTCGATCGCTTCCTCCTTAGCTCAGGGAGATATAGAATGGAAAGGGCGGTTCATCTTTCATCTGAGCGGCGCCACTTCTTTCCTCGTTCTTTCTCCCCTCGCCGAGAAAGGAGCGGTAGTGGGTTCCCTTCATCCTCTGTTGAGTTTCGCTAAGCCTTTGGAGACATTCGCCCAGTTCGGAGGTTGCTTTTTTGCCTTAGCTGGAGCCCCTGAAGCAGTGGAGAAGGGTAAGTTGTTGGTAGAGAAGATGGGGGGTAAATTCCTCTTGATCCCCGAAGAGGCAAAACCGCTTTATCACTCAGCTGCTTCTATAGCGAGCAACTTCCTCGTGGTTCTTATAAATATCAGTCTCGCTCTTTTCCAGTCGTGTGGAATAAAGAAAGAGGAGGGAGAGCGAGCATTGCTCCCCCTCCTTCGCTCCACATTAGCTAATGTGGAAGGGGTGGGAGCGGTGGGAGCCTTGACAGGTCCCATCGTTAGGGGAGATGAGAGAACAGTTGAGTCGCATCTCAAAGCGATAAAGGATCACCATCCTGAATTTATCCCTCTCTATCGGGAGGCTGCCTCTTTTGCCCTTTCCCTTTCTTATCAAAACCGCCTTCTCGATCATAGTAGTTATTGTTCTCTTCTCTCGCTTCTTAAAGAACTTTAGGCTACTTTTTCTTCTTAGCCGTTGTTCTCGGTGCTGAGTGAGATACACTTCTTGGCGTCCTGAAGGAGGGATGGTATGTTCTTTTAGGCATCTTGAACGTCGGTGCTCTACCTGCCGAGCGAGATTTGGGGGTGGAGAAGGAAGGGGGACGAGTATGACCTATCAGGCTTTTTATTACCTTAGAGGAGCTTGATGAAGAGCCTCCGGGAAGATAGATTCTGCTCCTCCTTTTTGAAGAGTTGATGATTGAACGCCTGGAGGTGGTCGAGTAGTAAGGTGTCCTTTTTTCTGTCTTTCTAATCACTGGTTTCGCCTTGGTGTAGGAGCGGGAATAGCGGGAGGAGTAAGATGTGGATGGTGTCACATATCTCCGTGTCTTATCCATAGCCCGGTAATAGCGATAGAGGGGTGAAGAAGATGAAGAGAAGGAGGGAGGACGAGACTTTTCCTTCTTTTTAGGGACCGCTTTCTTTGGAGTGGTAGAGCTTTTGGTACCAACTGGCGGTTTTATTGAGAAGGGTTTGGTTTTTACTGCTGGAGTCTTTACCTTCCTTCCCCTTTCCGCCCGGGGGATGTAGATCCTCTCCCCTCCTTTTCGAGAGGAAGGATAACTCTTCTTTCCCAATTCAGGGAATTTCGTTTTAGCTTTGTTCGCCGGATAGCTTCTGATCGGATTCTGATATTGGGGTTGCCGTTCTACAAGTCTTCTTGAGAGTGCCTTGATCGGTTTTGCTTTAGCTAAAGGTGAGTTCTTAGGTATTGCTCGGTTAACTGGCAGACGCAAGCTATTGTCAAATGGACGGTAGAACTGGACCTTGTTTACCCTTATTTTCTTTATCTGGCTGGGTGAGAACTTTACCTTTCTTATATCCCTTGCCGTGATGGCGGTTCGAGGTACAAAGACCCAGTTTTTGGGATCGAAGTTGTTATAAATGAAGAAGTTGTATTTTCGGTAGGGAACAGGTGCCCAACCGATGTACCCAGGACCAACTGCCCAATAAACCCAAGCAGGGCTCCAGTAGACATCGGGTATCCAATACCAGCCGAATATCGGATCCCACTCCCAGTACCCATAATGGTAGGGAGCCCAACCCCAAGGTTCGTAGGAGATCCAAACCCAACCGCAAGGATACCATCGCCAATAGCCGTAGTAATAGGGCCTCCAACCGACGCTTACATTAGGTATCCAAATCCAGGTGCTATAGACTGGGTGGAAACGCCAACTGCCGTAGAAATCGAGCTCTGCAATATGATAGACTACCGTACCGCTTAAATAACGATGTTGGGAGAGAGAAGCGAATTTCTCCTCGCGGCGATATGTCCAGCGGTCGAAATCATCCATCTCAAAGGAATTGAACGATTCTGGTTCGGAAGGAGCCATATCGATCGAGGCGTAAACCCTCTCTCCGCTCTTCAACAGGGAGGTTTCGCCACCATTGGTTACCTCAGCCACTCCACGGAGAGAGCTTACCCGTACCGTCTGGTCGCTAAAGGCATCTATGCGATATTTGCCCTCCGAGAGGAGGGTTACTGTGCAAGCAGGGGTATCTATCTGGAAGTTCTTTTGATTTATGTCGTTAGCGCGGATGTACATACTCCCCTTCCAAAGCCTGATTATGGTTGATTCCTCAGAGGTTTGAGATGGAGCTGAGATTGCCTGAAAGTCTATCTTAGTATCCCCATTCAACCATAGGGTGGTCCCATCTTCAAATACCAGCTCAGCGCGTCCTTCCTCTGTCCACATCCTGTCTCCAGCCATAAGCATTGTGTTTATAATCCCTTCTTCAATACCGGTTTCCGTCATTCGCTGGATGAATACATCGCCTTCTGCGTAGCGGAGACGGACATAGTATTTCCCCTCATCAGCAAGGAGGTAGCCAGAGAGAGTGACCACTATAGCGAGAGCTAACATCCATTTAACTACCTTCAATGACCTCATAACCCATCACCTCACTTTCTGAGAGCTCCACTTACTAAAACAAGCAAGATTTATGCCACAATATCGACTATAAAGAAGATACCTCGGTACAGCAACCCTTTAATTTGGTTGACAATGCGGAGGGCTCTTACTGTGAGGTAATGCCGTTCCCTTGTTGTTCTTAATTTGTTCCTGATTTGTTACACAGGTTGTTTCCTTTTGAGGACAGTTGCTTTCCTTGACTGAAGTAAGGGAGAGGTGCTAAACTAAAATGAGTTAGGTTCTAAGGTAAGGAGAGGGAAATGGCTATTCGCCCGATATTGAAGTTTGGAGAGCCGGTGCTCGAGAAGAAGGCAGAGGAGGTTAAGGATATCAATGGGGAGTTGATGAGACTCATTGAGGATATGATAGAGACGATGTACGCTGAACCTGGGGTTGGGCTTGCGGCGCCGCAAGTGGGTGTTTCTCAACGAGTGATGGTGGTTGACCTTTCCATCGGCAAGGATCCAAATGCTTTGATAAAGCTGATAAATCCGCAGATAGCGGAGTCCGAAGGTGAAGTGGAGGAAGAGGAAGGATGCCTTAGTTTTCCTGAGGTGAGTTTTCTGATCAAGCGGCCGAAGCGGGTGCTGATAAAAGGAGTAAATCCGGAAACAGGGAAGGAAGAGGAGATAGAGGGAGAAGATCTCCTTGCCCGCGCTTTCTGTCACGAGGTCGATCATCTAAACGGGACCCTCATAATAGACCACATCGGTCCTATAAAACGAAGACTTTGGCTTAAGCGGATAAAGAAGAGGATGAAGGCTGGGGAATGGTGAGGGAGAGTGAGGGTGCGATTGATCTTTATGGGGACACCGGAGTTTTCCCTTCCTTCACTGAGGAGGCTCATTTCAGCTGGCTATAAGATCCCGTTGGTCATCACTCGTCCTGATAAACCTAAAGGAAGGGGGAAAAAACTCACTCCCCCTCCGGTTAAGGTAGAAGGGAAGAAGATTGGGTTAAAAGTAATTCAGCCAAATAGACTTAAGGATGAAAGTTTCCTCTCTCTATTGAAGAAGGAGGCTCCTGAGTTAATTGTAGTTGTAGCCTATGGTAAAATCCTCCCCCCCGAGGTTTTCCGCTTTCCCCCTTTAGGCACGGTGAATCTTCATCCTTCCCTTCTTCCCAAGTATCGGGGTGCTGCCCCCATCAATTGGGCGATAATAAATGGAGAAAGGGAAACCGGCGTTACCACTATTCTGATGGATGAGGGGATGGACAGCGGGGATATCCTCCTCTCGCGGAAGGTAACGATTGGCGATGAGGAAACGGCACCAGAGCTTGAACGGAGGCTCGCTGAAGAGGGGGCAAAGCTTCTTATCTCCACTATTGAAGGCATTAGAAATGGCACTATTACCCCTACCCCCCAAGATCACTCTCAAGCGACCTTTGCTCCTATGCTTACTAAGGAGGAGGGTGTTATCGATTGGAGGCTTCCAGCGAGGAACATCGTCAACCGAATACGGGGGCTCCTTCCCTGGCCCACTGCCTATTCCTTCTTTCGAGGGAGATTAATGAAGTTCCTCAAAGGGAGAGTTTTCCCCCTATCCGTTCCTCTTTCCAAGAGGAAACCTGGGGAGATACTGATAATTGATAGGAGGCTTATCGTGGCGGCAGGGGGGGGCGAAGGGGTTGAGGTGTTGAAGTTGAAGCCGGAGGGGAGAAAGGAAATGGACAGTTCTTCCTTTATAAATGGCTATCGTCCTCGCCCCGGTGAGAGCTTTACGCCCACCCCTTAAAAGTCCGCCTCGGCTAAGAAGATGACCTATTCCGTCCCACGAAGGGTTGCATTTGAAGTTCTCCTGAAGATATACGAACGAAAGGCTTATTCTTCTGTTCTTCTTAATGCCACTTTTGCCAAGAAGAAGCTCTCTTCGAGAGAGAAGAATTTGATCACCGAGTTGGTCTATGGCACTCTCCGCTGGCAAAACAGGCTTGATTATATCATCTCTCAACTCTCCTCTCGGAAGAAGGAGGATATAGAGTTAAACCTCCTTATCCTCCTTAGGTTGGGAATCTATCAAGTTTCCTTCTTGACCCATATTCCGGAAAGGGTGGCGGTTAAGGAGACGGTAGAGCTTGCCCGGCTTTGCGGGCACAGGGGGAAGGTTTCCTTTGTAAATGCTATTCTAAGGGAGTTCTGTCGGAGAGGGGGAGAGATATCTTTACCCGAATTCGAGAGGGCTCCTTTTGATTATCTCGTTTTTACCCAATCCCACCCGGAGTGGCTGGTGAGGCGTTGGGTGAAGCGTTGGGGGCTTTCCGAAGGGAGAAGGATGATCGAGGCTAATAATGAAGAAGCGCCCTTGGTCCTTCGGGTCAATGTCGCCCGGACCGATGAAGAGGATTTGATAAGGAAGCTGTCAGATGAAGGTGTTGTGGCTATCCCCTCCTCTTATGTCCCTAATGCTTTGGTTGTAAAGGAGGGGAACCCACTTGCTACCAGTTCCTTCCGTGAAGGTTTATTCTATCTTCAAGATGAGGCTTCCCAGATGATCCCCCTGCTTCTTTCCTCTGAGAGGGGAAAAAGGGTTCTCGATGCTTGTGCTGCCCCCGGGGGGAAGACCATCATCTTGACCGAGTTGATGGGTGGCGAAGGGTTTTTGGTGGCGAACGACCGGCATCAAGGGAGGATCCGATTGATCCGAAGGAACCTTGAGAGGCTCGGCTTGTCAGGGGGTTCCCTGCTGATCTCCGATATGTTGGCTCCCCCCCTTTCTCCATCTTCGTTCAACGCAGTGCTCCTCGATGCCCCCTGTACTGGTTTGGGAAGGATCAGGCGAGCGCCCGAAATCAAGTGGCACCGCCAGGAGGAGGATATAGAGAAGCTTTCCCTTTTTCAACGGAAACTCCTTATAAAGGTGAGTGAGCTTTTGGAGAAGGGAGGAGAGCTCCTCTATGCCACTTGTACCTTAGAACCGGAGGAGACCACCGAGCTAATAAAGGAATTCCTTGAAGAGAGGAAGGATTTCAGACTGAAGGGATTAAAGGGGAGATCAGATATCGATCTTTCCCCATTTATAACG
>JAGGZT010000061.1 GCA_021161905.1 Acidobacteriota bacterium
CCGCCCGAATATAGTACCAACCAGGAGATAAACCCTTGATATGATAAAAACCTCCCTTGCCCGTGAAAACAAATACCCGAGAGGAAAACGAAGAGTTGGAAGAAACCAATACCAACGCCGAGGAAACACCCCCCCCTCGCTCGTCCGTCACCCTCCCCACTAACTCGGCAGAAAAAACCACCAAAGAAGAAAGGAGAAAAAGAAGGAAAACAATTAGGAAAACCTTCTTTTTTTGCATGCTCCCGGCAGGGACCCCGTGAGGTTTAAATCTTGTTCACCTCATATTCCTAACAGATGAAGAAGGGTTATGTCAAGCAAAAATTCCTCTTGAACTTCAGGAGAACTTGATTTAAACAAGAGGAAAAGTTTTTCTCTATGGGACCAGGAGGGAGAAGGAAATGATAGTAGGTATAGTAGCGGACTCGCATGATAATTTGGATAAGATTAAAAAGGCGGTGGGAATATTAAAAAAACGCAATTGCGAGCTTTTAATTCACGCCGGCGACTGGGTAGCCCCTTTTACCATACCTCTTTTCGCCTCCCTATCTCCAGCGAGGGTAATGGGGGTGTTTGGAAATAACGATGGCGAAAGGGAAGGACTCGCTGAGAAGATCGCCTCTTTGGGCGAGATAAGAAAGCCTCCATTTATAACTGAGATCGGAAGGAGAAAAACGGTCATCCTCCATGAACCGGATCTGGTCGATCCCCTTAGCAAATCTGGAGAGTTCGACCTCATCATCTATGGCCACACCCACCGCCAAGAGGTACGAAGGGAAGGAAGTAGCCTGATAATAAACCCAGGCGAACTCGGCGGATGGCTCACCGGAAAGGCTTCTCTCATAGTGCTTGATACCTCAACCCTAAGCTGGGAAGTTGTTGTAATATAAGGACATATAAGATTTTGAAATATCGACTTGACAAAGGGGAAAAATTTGTTATCATTAATTCGTTGTATTCAATTACAGAAAAGCGTTTTTGGGGGAGTAGAGGAAGGAGGTTCTTATGGTCTCTCCTCAAAAAATCCTCACCAATGATAAGGCTGTGAAAAGCAGCCCTCTTCCAGGAATGAGAGTCTCCTCACGCAGTGATTCTCCCGCGCATTAAAAAAACCCCCTCAGCCTTTAGGCTGGGGGGGTTCCCTCCAACATAAAGAGAGGGGTTTGATTCAATAACCGATATTTGGTAATATTCTGCTGGTGAGCTGAGATGGAAACAAGCATAAAAGAGAATCTAATTAAGCTAAAAGAAAAAATAGAAAGAGCAGCGGAGAGGGCGGGAAGAGATCCGAAGGAGATAAAACTCGTCGCCGTCTCGAAAACAGTTCCTCCCTCTCGGATCCTGGAAGCGATTGAAGCGGGGGTGAGCATCCTTGGAGAGAATCGAGTCCAAGAGGCGGAGGCGAAGATAGAGGCGATCGGTCATTCCGTCTCCTGGCACCTTATAGGGCATCTTCAATCGAACAAAGCAAAGAAGGCCGCTTCTCTCTTTGACGCTATTCATTCGATAGATAGCGTGAAGATCGCGCGGAAATTGGATTCCTATCTTGAGGCATTGGGAAAGAAAATAGAGGTTTTCATCCAACTGAACTTAGGGGGCGAGGAGACGAAATCGGGGATCACTGAGGAGGAACTTCCTACCCTCCTCACCGAGATAAACAAGTTAAGTCACTTAAAGGTAATCGGACTTATGACCATTCCACCATTTCTTCCTGATCCGGAGGATGTTCGCCCTTATTTCAAGAGGTTGCGGGAACTTAGGGACGAGGTGAACAGAAAGGGGATCCCCGGTATCCATTTAAGCGAACTCTCTATGGGGATGAGCCACGATTTCGAGGTAGCGATAGAGGAAGGAGCAACCTTTATCCGGGTGGGAACCGCCATCTTCGGTCCGAGGAGGCGTTAAAATGGATTTCATTAGAGAAAGGGACGATGGGGTCTCCCTCTCACTAAGGGTGAAACCAGGAGCAGGGAGGACTGGCATAGTGGGGGAAGAGGGGAGGAGGCTCGTTATTCAGATCTCAGCCCCTCCTGTGGAGGGAAAAGCCAACAGAGAACTGATCTCATTTCTGGCAAAAAAACTTGACATCCCTAAATCAAGGATCTCCTTCCTCATTGGAGAAAAAGGAAGGGAAAAAGCTCTACTTATCGCCGGGAGTTCTAAAAAAGAGATCGAGAGAAAAATAGCCTCTCTCCTACGAGGTAAAAAATGACTACTGCTGACCTGATAGTGAAAAACGCCTCGGAACTTATCACCTGTGGGGGCAATGCCCCAAAGACGGGCTCTGCTTTAGCTGAACTCGGGATATTGAGAAACGGTTTTTTAGCAGCATATAAGGGGAAGGTCGTCTTCATTGGTGATGAGGAGGCGTTTCATCGGGAGGTAAAACCTATTCCTGATGCCACGGTAATCGATGCCTCCTCGCGAGTGGTTATGCCCGGTTTCGTCGATCCCCATACCCATCTCGTGTTTGCCGGAACCAGAGAGGAGGAGTTCCTTCTCCGGCTCTCCGGGATGAGCTATCGGGAGATAGCTGCCCGGGGCGGGGGGATAATGAGCACCGTGCGCGCCACCAGAGAGGCTTCGGAAGAGGAACTCTTCAGGCTGGGTATGGCACGGCTGAATAAGATGTTGGAGAAGGGCACTACCACCTGTGAGGCGAAAAGCGGTTATGGCCTTTCGGTTGACAGCGAGCTCAAAATCCTTCGGGTGATAAAAAGGCTCAATGAAAAACATCCAGTGGAGGTAATCCCCACCTTTCTCGGCGCCCACACCATCCCTGCGGAATACAAGAATAACCGGGAAGAATACATCGAGCTCATAATAAAGAAAATGCTTCCCAAGGTGGCGGGGGAGAAGCTCGCCTCCTTCTGTGATGTATTCGTGGAACAAGGGGCATTCACCTTGGTCGAGGGAGAAATGGTCCTTAAGGCGGCGAAGGGGTATGGTCTTCGTCTCAAGGTCCATGCGGATCAGCTTTCCCCCGGAGTGGGGGCAGAGTTTGCCGTCAAGAACGAAGCGATATCCGCGGAACACCTGGAATATATCTCGGAATCAGGCATCAGGGCGCTCGCCGAAAACAAGGTGGCGGGAGTGCTCCTTCCCACCAGCAACTTCTTCTTAAGGGAGGAGAAACTGCCCCCGGTGCGGGAAATGGTAGAAGCGGGGGTCCCCATAGCACTGGGGACCGATTTCAACCCGGGCACTTCACCGGTGGAATCGATGCAGATGGTGATCTACTTAGCCTGTCTCCTCTATGGACTCTCGGTGGCAGAAGCA
>JAGGZT010000062.1 GCA_021161905.1 Acidobacteriota bacterium
CCCTACAGGTGACCACCTGAGGGGTTTATATTACAGATTGAGGTTATCCCTTCTATGAATCCCTGGCGGTGGTTACCCCTTATGAATCTCCAACGGCGGGTGCCGTTCAGGGACAAACCCTGTCCCTACATTAAGATAAAAAAATAAAGGGATCAGAGCCTTTGAACCTTCACAATGTAGAAGAGACCTCGAGCTTCTGATCGTTGTTAATTTTAAAATGTAGGGACAGCCCTTGCGGCTGTCCGCATCTTAAATTAGATATTTTCTACTAAGCAGGCTTTATTTCTCTCAAGGTGTCACAGTATGAACGCCCGGCGGTGTCCACCGCCTTTTTAGAGGGTTTTTATAGGAGCCGAAGGAGAGCTCTGCTTGCAGGAGATAAGAAGTAGGGGAACGAACAATATAGAAAGAAGATAAACCCTTTTCATCTTTTGTCCCCCTATTTTTAAACTGAGATTATTATATCCCTCTTACAGTTTCCTTATTCCCTTGTAAGGGAATGTTTTAAAGTCGGTAAGAAATACTAAATCCTCCCCCCAACTAAATACTTTCTTTCCTCAGCTAACGCTTACCATTTTTTTAAACTTAGTATAGACTTTTCATTTATGTCAAGAAATTTTGGCGCGAGGCTGAAGATTTTAATGTCCCTTTTTAATATTGGTATAAGGATGATTGTTATTGGAGTGGAGGGTGTGCCTCCATTTTCCATACCCTGGTTTTATCCTGGCGTAAGTGCCGATCTTTAGGGAGGGTTGACTGAGGGTTAATCGAGGGGGAGGAAGAGGAGTGATAGGGGATCGACCCGGATACCGGCGACCTTGGCGCCGAAATGGAGGTGGGGTCCGGTTACCCTGCCCGTCATCCCGGAAAGCCCTATTATCTCCCCCTTTTCCACCATTTCCCCTTCGGAGATTAATATCCTGCTCAAGTGGCAGTAGATGGTGAACAGCCCCTCTCCGTGATCGATGATCACCGTATTCCCCCCGAAGAAGAGGTTCCGGGCGAGAACCACCTTGCCCGAATTTCCCGCCCTTATCTTGGTGCCGGTAGGAGCGCGAAGGTCTACCCCGTAATGTCTTCCCCGGAGCTCGCCATTGAACATCCGGCGAACGCCAAAGGAGGAAATGACCTCGCTTTCCACCGGGAGGATGAACCTCCCTCGCCACAAGGGGGTAGGGGAGCTTGTCCTATAGACCTTCTTTAAGAGTTTGCTCTCCTCCCTTACCCGGGCTAAATCCTCGGCGCTTAGCTTTATGAAGCGGGGATCGACCGCTAGCTTCTCACTGGGAAAGGAGACCTCCCTTATCCTTATCGGGATGCGCCTTTTCAGGACGAAGCTGTTTTTCAGTATGGCGGAGAGATAAAGGTGATAGTCACCGGGGGATGTATCAAGGGGGATACCGCTTAAGGCGATGAAGTTTGTCCCTTCCTTGATGAACTTAAGCCTTTTCCCGATGAAGGTGCCGGAGACGGCGACGATCTCGAGGTTTGGGATCACTTTTATGAGAACCGCTTCTCCTGGGGCGAGCCTCCTCGTGTAGAGCTCTACCTCGAAGGGGGCTGTCTTGGCAATTAGGGGAGTGATTGTTAAGATGAAAAGGGCGAAGAAGATAGTCCCTTTTTTCCTCTTTTCCTCCATAGCTTACTTCTCTTTTTGTTTGGGAAAGGTGATTTGCCCCTCTTTGATCCTCTCGATCTCCCCGGAGAGCTCCCCCTTGGCTAAGTCAAGCTCCTCCTTGGTAGCGTTTAAGGAGAGGGTGATGAACTCCTCGATACTCTCTATTTCAATCTTATCGAGGAGGTCGGAGAGGGCAGGCTTTCCTTCGACCCCCATCCTTCCAATCCCCAAGAGTCCGGTTATTGTATTTGCTATCTCCTTTGCCTTTCCTCCTGTTTCTGCCTTCCCTACCAGCACCAGCCTTATTTCCTCCTTCTCCGTATTCAGTGAAAAGAGGAACGATCTCAATGAGGCGAAGGGAAAGGTGAGAGGAAAGGAGGCGAGTTTCTTCTTCCAGTCAGGTGGGATCATCGACACCGCCCAGATGGTATCCGCCTGGTTTATCCGATCGATGAGCTCCATAAGCTCCGGGTTCTCCTGGATCGTCTCTCCCTTCCGCTTGAAGAGCTTGATCACCTCTTTCAAAGGGGCGATAGATCCTGTAGCGATAACCCCTTCCCCGAGGAAGGAAATGTTTATCCTCCTTTCGGAGCCTGCCAGTCGGTAGATCGTCACCCCGAGATAGGTTTCTTCGGTTAGCGTCCCCTTCTTTTTGAGGTTGGCTATTATCTTATCCTTTTCGATACTGCCGAAGCCTATGGAGACACTTTCGCCAATTTTTCCTGAGTTTTCCGGGATGATGATGAGCAATTTGGTGAGGTCCTTTAAGGGGTCTATTCCAGTATCGGCGATGAACCTCTTATATTCGGCGAGTCGTGCCTCGTCCTTTATCAGGTCTTGGTAGAGGCCAGTTTTGGCGAGTTTGGTGATGTTTACCGAGATGAGGGTTCCCGTCTCTTTGGGGACGAGGAGGAGGGAGTTCTCCGGTCCGATCTTCCTCCCGCAGGATATCAAAGGGGGGAGAACCATCATCCCGATGATTAAGAGATAAAGAAGGCTTCGTTTCATTTACCAATCCTTTCCTCTTGCTTCTTTTCATAATATTCTTCAGCGGTTTTTCTGTCAACCAGGGATGTGGGCTTTATTTTTGCTTGATTTATTTCCTAACTTATTGTTTAATAAAACCCCGGTTTTTTCTGGGAGGAATAATCTCCTTCATTAGTTGTTTTTTCGTTGGTTAAACTTGAAGAAGCGGAGTGAGGGAAGATGGCACTTATATTTAAGAGACGCACATTTAGAGGTGGCGTTCACCCTGAGGAGATGAAGGAGCTGGCGAAGGACAGCCCGATCGAGGTGCTTCCACCGCCGAGACGGGTTGTTCTTCCTTTATCTCAGCATCTGGGTGCGCCTTCTGAGCCTAAGGTCAAGGTAGGTGATGAGGTCAAAGTAGGTGATGAGATAGCGGGAGCTAAGGGGTTTGTCTCTGTGCCCCTCCACGCCTCAATAAGCGGGAAGGTGGTGGCGATAGACAAGTTCCCCCACCCCTGTGGTAGGCGGATGCCAGCGATCGTGATCGAGGGCGATGGTTCCGATGAACTCCCCTGGGGAAAGAAGGAAAAGCAAAAGATAGACGAACTCACGCCGGAGGAGATAAGGAAGCGGGTTCTCGCTGCAGGTATGGTTGGCTTGGGTGGTGCTGCTTTTCCCTCCCATGTGAAGCTCTCCCCACCCAAGGAAAAGCCGATCGATACCATCATCATCAACGGCGCCGAGTGCGAGCCCTACCTGACCAGCGACTATCGACTGATGCTCGAGCATCCGAAGGAGATAGTCGAGGGAATGCTTATAATCAAGAAGGCGTTGTCTGCGGAGCAGGCGTTTATCGGGGTGGAGGAGAACAAGGTCGATGCAGCGGAGCTCCTGGCAGAGGAATGTGAGAAGGCAGGGGTTGATGCCAAGGTAGTGGTGCTCAAGGTGAAATACCCCCAAGGGGGGGAAAAACAGCTCATCAAGGCGATTCTGGGACGGGAGGTGCCCCCCCCACCTGGACTTCCTCTGGATGTAGGGGTGGTGGTGCATAATGTCGGTACCACCTATGCCATTGCCCAGGCGGTGAAGTATGGGAAACCGCTCATCGAGCGGGTGGTGACCGTCTCCGGCAAGGCGGTGCGGGAGCCGAAGAACCTCCTCGTCCGGCTGGGAACGCCCTTCTCCGAGTTGATAGACTACTGCGGTGGTTTTTCCGCTCCTCCGGTAAAGGTGGTGATGGGTGGTCCGATGATGGGGCTCCCTCAGTTCGACCTTTCCACTCCGGTGGTGAAGGGGACCTCGGGTTTACTCCTCCTCACCGAGGATGAGGTGACGCTTGCCGAGGAGGGGGTGTGCATTCGCTGTGGCCGTTGTATTGATGTCTGTCCGATGAACCTCCTTCCCACCGAGATTGCTGCTTATTGCCGGAATGGGATGTGGGATGAGGCAGAGGCGCTCGATGTCTTAGCCTGCATCGAGTGTGGCTCCTGCGCTTACAATTGTCCCGCGAGGATACCTTTGGTCCATTACTTTAAAACAGCAAAGGCGGAGATCAATGCAAGAAGAAAGGCTCAAGCAAAAGCAAAGTCCTAATGATAAATCCGGGGTGCTAACTGCCCCGCTTAAGTTCTCAGCCTCCCCCCATATCCTCGCTCCCGAGGATGTCCCCAAGATTATGCGGGGGGTGGTATGGGCGCTTCTTCCTGCTGGGTTCGCCTCCATCTATTTCTTTGGCTTTTCCGCTCTTTCGGTTATTCTTATTTCCGTTGCTGCCACTTTGTTCTTCGAGTACATCTTCTTACGGATCTTTGGCAATAAGGGCAGTATTGCCGATGGCAGTGCTCTCGTTACCGGGATCCTTTTGGCTTACAACCTTCCTCCTGGTTCTCCCTGGTGGCTGGTAGTGGTAGGGGCGTTCATCGCGGTTCTTCTTGGGAAGCAGGTTTACGGCGGGCTCGGCTACAACATATTCAACCCGGCGCTGGTGGCTCGTGTTTTCCTCTTAATTGCTTGGCCCGTGCAGATGACCACCTGGATATTGCCTCGCCCACCGTTTCCTAAGGGGGCAGAGGCGGTAACCGGCGCCACCCCGCTTGGGGTCCTCAAGACGGAGTTCTTCACCAAGGGCACGATCGGTGCGGCGAAGGCTATTCATCTTTCCGATCTCTTCTATGGGAAGGTGGGTGGTAGCTTGGGCGAGGTTTCGGCGCTTGCTCTCTTGATCGGTGGGGGATACCTCCTTTATCGGAAGATAATCAGCTGGCATATCCCGGTGGCTTATGTGGGGACGGTTTTCCTGATGACCGGCATCTTCTGGTTGGTGAACCCCGACAAGTATATCAACCCGGTGTTCCACATCCTTGCTGGTGGATTGATGCTCGGCGCCCTCTTTATGGCGACCGATATGGTAACCAGCCCGGTGACCTCGAAGGGGAAGCTCATTTTTGGGGTAGGCTGTGGGATCATTACCGTTGTTATCCGTCTATTTGGTAGCTATCCTGAGGGGGTTTCCTATTCCATCTTGGTGATGAACGCCTTTACCCCCTTGATAGATCGTTATACTAAGCCAAAGACCTTTGGAGCAAAGTGATGAACGAGATAGGGAAATACATCCTGGTATTAACCTTAATATCCGTTGTATTTGGGGGATTGCTTGCCCTGGTCTATCAGGTGACCAAGGGACCTATAGAGAAGTCGGAGCTCGCTGATAGGATAAAGGCGATAAAGGCGGTGCTTCCTCCCTTTGTCAATAACCCCCTTGCTGAGGCGAAGACGATAAAGGTGAAGGACGAGGCGACTGGAGTGGAGAAGGAGGTTACCTTCTACCCGGCAAAGGATAAGAGTGGCAGGCTGATCGCAGTGGCGGTGGGCAATGTGAGTAAGATCGGTTATGGCGGGGACATAAAGCTGGTGGTGGGGATAGACATCGATGGTAAGATCCGCGACTACCGCATCCTGAGCTATGCGGAGACCCCAGGGCTTGGCACCAAGGCTACTGAATCCCCCTTCAAGGATCAGTTCAAGGGTAGGTCGCTTAAGAACACCAAGTTTAAGGTGAAGAAGGATGGAGGGGATATCGAGGCGATAACTGGTGCTACCATTACCTCCCGAGCTATCACCTCGGTGCTTGCGGAATCGCTCAGGCTATTCCAGAAGGAGTACGGGAAGGGAGAGGATCCAGCGGGTATCTCCGGTGCTACCCCTAAGCCTAAGGACATCTTTAAAAAGAAGAAATAGAGGAGCAGGCGTATGTTTAAGGAGCTGACCAAAGGGATCGCCAAGGAGAATCCGATCCTGGTACAGGTCCTCGGGATGTGCCCTACCTTAGCGGTGACCACCGCGGCGATAAACGGGGTGGCGATGGGGCTTGCGGTCATCTTCGTGCTCACGATGTCCAACCTGGTTATCTCCCTTATTCGGGGTTTCATCCCCGATAAGGTGAGGATACCTTCATTCATCGTGGTTATTGCCTCCTTCGTCACCATCGTCGATCTGGTGATGCACGGATACTTCATCGAGCTTCACCATGTGCTCGGCATATTCATCCCCCTGATCGTGGTCAACTGCATCATCCTGGGACGGGCGGAGGCGTTTGCCTCGAAGAACGGGGTATTTGCCTCCATCCTTGACGGTATCGGTATGGGGATCGGGTTCACCTTAGTCCTTGTTCTCCTTGGCAGTGTGAGGGAGATATTGGGGAATGGTACCATCTTCGGCTATCATCTCTTCCCCGCTTCCTTCAAGCCAGTGTTGGTTATGATTATGCCTCCTGGGGCGTTCATCGCCCTTGGGTTTATCGTTGGTATCTTCAACAAGGTGAGGAGCTGAAATGGTAGGATATATCCTGTTAATCATAAGCGCGGTTTTGGTCAACAACTTCGTCCTCGCCCGGTTCCTTGGGATCTGCCCCTTTCTCGGCGTCTCCAAGAAGGTGGAGACCGCCCTTGGAATGGGAATGGCGGTTATCTTCGTGATGACGATGGCTTCGGTTATCACCTGGGTTATTCAGTATTATGTGCTGGTTCCCTTACATATTGAGTATCTGCAGACGGTCTCTTTCATTCTCGTTATCGCTACCTTGGTTCAGTTCGTAGAGATGGTAATTCAGAAGACCAGCCCGGCGCTCTATCAGGCACTCGGCATCTACCTTCCGCTCATTACCACCAATTGCGCTGTTCTTGGAGTGGCTCTTCTCAATATGCAGTATATGTACTCCTTTATGGAAGCAGCGGTGTTCGGTTTTGGAAGCTCGGTTGGTTTTACCTTCGCCATCGTTCTATTTGCCGGGATGAGGGAACGGATAGAACTCGCTCGTATCCCTCGGAGCCTGCGGGGAGTTCCCATTGCCCTTATCACTGCGGGGATACTCTCCCTCGCCTTTATGGGCTTCCGGGGATTGGTGAAATAAAAGAGGGTGATAAAAAGTGGCTACAGGAGTGATAATCGCAGTTATTGCCCTTGGGGGGCTTGGCTTTCTCGCCTCAATAGGGCTTTCTCTCGCCTCTCGTTTCTTCGGGGTAAAGGTTGACCCTCGGGTGACCAAGGTGAGAGAGGTTCTGCCTGGGGCGAATTGTGGTGCCTGTGGTTTCGCCGGATGTGATGCCTTTGCCAAGGCGGTGGTTGAGGGAAAGGCGGATGTCGCTGGTTGTGTGGTCGGTGGTCCCAGCGTAGCGGAGAAGATAGGGGAGATACTGGGTAAAAAGGCTGAGGCGAAAGAGCGGATGGTCGCCCGAGTTCGCTGTCAGGGCACGGTGGATAAATCCCCTTACCGCTTCGACTACTACGGGGTGGAAAGCTGTAAAAGCTCTCTGGTGATAAGTGAGGGGAGGAAGGCTTGTACCTATGGTTGCGAGGGATTCGGTGATTGTGTTGCTGCCTGTATGTTCGATGCCATCCATATGGGAGAGGGCGGGGTACCGGTGGTCGATGAAGACAAGTGCACCGCCTGCGGGAGGTGCGTTGCTGCCTGCCCCAAGAACATCATCATCCTCGAACCCGTATCCTCCCGGGTTACCGTCCGCTGCAGTTCCCACGATATAGGAAAGGTGGTGCGGGGGCTCTGCACCATCGGCTGTATCGCCTGCGGGCTTTGCGCCAAGAGGTGTCCTTCCCAGGCGATCACCTTGGTGGATAACCTGCCGGTATGGGATTACGAGAAGTGTATCAACTGCGGCATCTGCGCCTATGTCTGTCCTACCAAGGCGATAAAGGATGACCGGAAGGAGATACCCAAGGCATTCATCTCCGATGCCTGCACCGGTTGTGGCGAGTGCGTTAAGGTCTGTCCGGTCAAGAACTGCATCAGCGGGGAGCAGGGTAAACCCCATAAGATAAACGAGGAAACCTGCATCGGCTGCGGGCTCTGCGTTGATGTTTGCCCGGTGAAGGCTATCGAGCTTAAAAAGCCGGTCTCGGTCGAGGCATAATATGGAAGATCTCGTCGAGATAGGCACGGTTAAGGAGATAGTGGGGGCGGAGGCGATAGTAGAGGTAGAACGCGCCTCCGCCTGCGCCCACTGCGTGAGTAAGCATCTCTGTTTTCCTGAAGGCGCTTCCAGCCTCCTTATTCGGGTGGCGAATTCGATTGGGGCAAAGGTGGGAGATAGGGTTAAGCTCTCCCTCCGAGGAAGGACATTCCTCTGGCTCTCCTTCCTCGTTTATCTGGTCCCTTTGCTTCTCTTTTTCCCCGCTTCCTATCTGGGGGGAGTAGTATCCTCACATTTCCTTCCGGGGAGGGACCCTCAGCTTCTTGAGCTCCTCTTCGGGGTAGGGGCGGTGGTGGTGAGCTTTCTCCTTGTCCGTGCTTATAACAAGAGGCTCACGAGCAAGAAGCGCTGTCTTGTCGAGATAGTAGGGATTATTTAGCTCCTTTTAACCTCTCGGCAAGGCGGGCGATCTCCCTTCCAAGGCGGAGGCAGTTCTCTTTACTCCGCTCATCGGGAGCTCCCACCGCTACCGGTCCGTAGTGATCCTCGGCTGACGATCCCTTTATCACCATCCCATGGATCAACATCGCCTTTAAGATATCGAGTACCGTGGTCTCGTTTCCCCCAGCCAGCCCTGCCGATGAAGCGAAAGCTCCGCCTACTTTTCTTTCAAGCTTCTTATGATACTTCACCGAATCGTCAAATAGCCTCTTCACCTCCGCTGCCATCGTGCCGTAGTACACCGGTGATCCGATGATTATCCCATCCGCTTCAAGGAGGTCATCAGGGGTTGTCTCCGTTATCTTTTTCAGGATCACCTGGGCACCCTCCTTCGTTGCCCCTTCCGCCACCTTCTTTGCCATTTTTTCTGTATTACCCGTCCTTGAGTAATAACTGATGAGTATTTTCGCCATTTTCCCCCCTTTTAAACCCTGTTGTAATTTTGGTTCAAATATTATAGCCTAAAACCGATGGGGAAAAGGAGGGTAAAGATATTTTTGGATTGGGGGGTTGTTATCTCCTTCCTTCTTTCCCTTATCACCCTTTTTCTCGCCAGGGGGTTGTTTTTTCCTCTTTTTGTTGTCTTTTTGGTATTCTTCCTTGTCAAGTTTGTAAGGAGCGAGGTTAATGTAAGAGAGGTGAGGAGGAAGCTTTTCAGGAGAAAGTATCTCCTTCTCTTTGCTTTCTTTCTCTTTGTGATAGCCCTCTCCATCCCCGGGATTAGGTTTGCCCGGATTCGATCCCCTTATCCCACCGAGAGGGAGATCGCTTCCTCCGCCTACCGTATCCTCGAGAAGGGGGATTTCAACCCCCACCATTTTATGAAACCAGCTGGCTATGTCTATTTTCAGGCGGGCGTCTTTGCCCTCTACTTTTTGGAGGAGGGAAGCAGGGGGAGATGGAGTTCGATTTATCAAGCTGAACCCTCCGATTTCCTCATCGCAGGAAGGGTTGTCAATCTCCTCTTAATGCTTTTTTCCTTGGCTCTATTCTACCTTCTGGCAAAAAAGGTTCTCTTTCGGGAGTTATGCTATCTCCCCTTCATTTTCTTCCTCGTTCTTCCTGCAGTTGTCAGGGGTGCTACCTTCATAAACCCCTATCCCCTGTTCCTTATATTTGCCCTTGGCTCCTTCTATTTTCTGGCCGATCTTAAGGAAAGAGGGAGGGGTTTCTTTATTTCCGCTCTCCTCATCGGTCTTGCTGCTTCTTGTGATTATACCGGTTTTCTCCTTGTCCTACCCGCTTTATTTCCCCTCGTTCGCCTTAAGGGGAGTAGCAAAGCGAAGGATATAGGCTTCTTCCTTCTCCTTGTATTAGCCGTCTTCTTTCTCGTAAACCCCTATCTATTGGCGGAAAGGGGAGAGGCGGTTGCCGATCTCGGACGGAACCTCTTTCACTATCAGAAAGAGCTTTCTTCCCAGTTGAACCCTCAGAGTGTCCTTCGTTCCCTCTATAACGGGCTCTCGTTCGGTCCCCTGCTCAGCCTCCTCATCGGAGGAAGCGTCCTTTATGCCATCTTCTCCTTTGAGAAGCGAACTCTCTTCTATCTTTCTTTCCCTCTTTCCTATCTCCTCTTAAAGAGGATCGATCTTAATGGGGAAGGGATCTTTCTCCTCCCCGTGATCCCCTTCTTTCTCATTGCCACCGCCCTTGTCTGGCAGGGTTGGCTCATCAAGAAGTTCGCCTTCATCTATCTCCTGAGGAAGAGGAGGGCGAAGTTCGCATTTTTCCTCTCGCTCTTTCTCCTTATTTTCTTCCCTCTGGTTAACACGGTAAGAGGGGCGATTGAACTGAGCCGGGGTACCTCGCTCGCCTCTGAAACTTATCGTCTTCTTGGCAATGCTGGGAGGAAGGGTGATATCGCCCTCTCCGAGTTTCCCCTAAGGAAACCTCAGGGGATCAAGGTTGAAACCTCTTCCCTCATTACCCGTCATCCCCTCGATTTCTACATCAGGGAGGGATATCGCTTTCTCCTCCTCCTTTCTGATGTGAACGGGGATTTCGAAGAAAGGTTTGCCGGGAGAGAGGGTAAAGAAAAGTTGATTATAAAGGGAGGTTATCCTTATCCTCGTCTTTCCCTTGCGGTTATCGTCCTCCCCCGTTATGAACCAACGGGGTTGTTAGCCCCAATCTCCTCCTCGCTTGAGGGAAAGGGTGAGATGGAGATCGATTTCAAGGATAGAAACTTCGGCATCCTGGGCAGGGGGTGGGGAGATGTCTCCTCCTATAACGGGGTTCCCGGAAGGTTTGCCATCGCCAAGGAGAGCGTGGTTTTCCTGCCCCGGATTGAAGGTGGGGTAGAGCTTGTGCTTGAGGTGGCTCCGGTGGTATATCGTGGTTCACCTCCTCAGGTTATCTCCCTTTCATTGAACGGGAAGGAGGTGGAAGAGTTCTCCCTTCCTCCGCGAAATAGATTCCGCCGGTTTAGCTTTAATCTCCCTTCGGGTAGTTTAGGGCGGAGGACGAATACCCTTGCTTTTAGACATCGGTTTCTCGCCGATCCCCGGGGCTACCTGATGGTGGGCACCCCGATATGGGGAAAAAATAAACGAGCTGCCTTCTATCATAAGCTTATCCTAAAGGTGAGGAAGAGATGAGATCAGAAAGGAGATGGCGGGCGGTCTTTCGGATAATCGTCATCGTTTCCGGGGTGAACCTCTACTTCACCCTTATTACCGGTGGTTATTCCCTCTCTTTCGGCTTTTTTACTCTCCGTTCCCATAGTGGCGTCAAGGCGTTTTTGTCTTTTCTTTTGATCTCTTCCGTTTATTTCGTTTGGTCCTATTCGCCTCAAAGGATATTTAAATTCCTTAGGAAGCAGGCGTTTGGACTCGCCCTTTTGGGGATAATAGCCCTTGGGCTCATCCTTCGTCTTACTGGCATCGATCATGGGCTTCCTCACTTCATCCCCATTGATGAAACAGTGATGGGAAAGATCATCTGGGATATGGTGAAGACCGGGGCGTACAATCACCGCTTCATAAGTTATCCCGTGCTCTTTTACTGGCTTCTCATTCCCTTCTATATCGGGTATTTCCTTGTTGGAGCGTTTCTCGGCAAATGGGCGAGTTTTTCCCAGGTGCCTCTTCACGGGCTTTACATCGTGGGTCGGGTGGTTACTGCCCTCATCAGCACGGCAACGATATATGTGGGATATCTTCTTGGGAAAAAGGCTTACAATCGGACGGTGGGTCTTTCCGCTGCCCTCTTCCTCTCCCTCTTTGAATACAATGTGAGGGTGGCTAAGTTTATGCGGATCGATGTCCTTCAAACATTCTTCCTTGCCCTTGCCCTTCTCTATCTCGTGGCTATGGTGAAGGGAGAGGGGAAGAGCGCCTATTTCAAGGCGGCTTTATTCTCCGGGCTCGCCATATCTTCCAAATATCCTTCCTTTATAATTATCTTCGTCTATATCATCGCTCATCTTCTGGTACCAAGGGAGAAAAGGGCAGAGGGAAAGACCTTCCTCCTGGGAGTTATCCTTGTTCCTCTTTTCTCTCTCCTTAGCAATCCTTTTGTACTTCTTGACATCAACCGGTTCCTGAACGAATTTATTGCCCAGGGGTTGAGGGCGGGGAAAGCGTCAGCCGATGTTCTCCATATTGCACTTCTGAATGATGGGGGAGGATCGATCCTTCCCCGAAGCCCGCTTTACGGTAAACTCTTTATCTCTACTATGGGACTGCCCCTCGTCTTGATGCTCGTTTATGGCTTGATCTTATTCTTGTTGAGACTTGAGCGAGTTGGTCTCCTCCTTTCCTCCTTCGTTTTTCTCTACTTCCTGATGATAGCAGGTTTCCCCAAGGGGTATCCTCGGTATATGCTTCCTCTGCTTCCCCCGGTGGCGGTGATCGCTTCATATGGAATTTTTTCCCTAATTTCTCAGCTTAAATTGAAGTTCCTAAAGAAGAGAAGAGAGCTCGTCTTTTATCTCTTAAGTATCCTCCTCATCCTTCCGGTAGGGGTAAGGGTGAGCCGTTATTCCTACCTCCTCACCAAGGAGGATACCTTTGAGCTCGCCTCTCGTTGGATCGAGAAGAACATCCCCGAAGGTTCGGGGATAGCGGGAAGTCAGTTTATGCCCGAGCTTCCTCGGGGGAGATTCCGGGTGGCAAAAAGCAAAGGGACCGTTTTCGTGCGCCCAATCAAGGAGTACATCCGCGAAGGGTATCAATATCTCGTGGTAACTTCCCTTGATCTTGAGGGGAGGTTCGGAGAAAGATATCAAAAACTTCTCAAAGATTTCCCCAAGGTTAAGGAATTTCTCCCGGAAAAGGGGCGGGCGATAGGTCCCAAGATTTACCTTCTTCGCCTTGTTTCCGAGCCAGAGAGGGGACTTTTCCTCCTTTCTCCTCTTGGTGGTGGCAGGATGAATAAGCTCCTCATCGATATCGGTAGGGATGATGAGCCCTACTTGGGAGCGGGATGGGGTATGAGGGAGAAGGAGGGAGAAAGCGATTTCCGCTGGTCGCTCGGGCGGGAGAGCTCCCTTTTCTTTGTAGTTGAGGACCTGGCGCCACTTAAGCTCACCCTGAGGGTGAAGCCTCTTCTCTCCGCCAGGTTTCCTGAGAAAAGGGTGAAGGTTTTTCTAAATAAAAAGATGATTGCTACATTTACCCTTAAGGAAGAACACTTCTCCTCGGTGTCCCTCTCGATCCCCGAGAAACTGGTGAGGAAGGGGGTGAATGAACTCTCTTTCTCATCTTATCCGATCTTTTCACCTAAAGAAATGTGGGGGCGTGATGATCCTCGCCCGTTGGCTTTGGCTTTCGATTGGGTTAGAATTGAAAAAGCGCCTCGTGGGAAGTAATTTTTCTCTATGCGTGAGGTGGGCTTAGGATGAGGGGGAGAGGTTTTTTTTGGTTTTTGATAGCGTTTATCTTGATCCTTGCTCGTCTTTTTTTCCTGTTTCCCGCTACCAACTTCGGGCTTCCCCATTTTTTCTCGGTCGATGAGCCCTTCTTGGTAGATAACTCCCTTAAGATGGTGGAAAGCAGTGATTGGAACCCCCACTTCTTTCATTACGGGGGGCTTACCTATTATCTGCTTTTTGGGGTGTTCAAGGCTCGGAGCGCCCTTTTGAAGGAGAAGGGACGACTTCGGGGATATTTTGCCGAAGGCTTTGTTCGGGAGCCGGAGAGGGACTTAAGGGAGGTAGGCTACTACCGGGCAGGGAGGATTGCGATCCTTTTTCTCTCCGCCTTGATCCTTTTTTCCTTTTTCCTTTTCGGGGTGAGGGCTTATGGCGTTTTGCCGTCCTTCCTCGCCCTTTTGATGCTCCTTTTCAATCCATTGGTAGCCAGGATGGGGGTTTATGTGAACCCCGATGTCCCGATGCTTTTCTTTCTGAGCCTCTCTTTTCTCTTCGGTTTGTCTTTCCTAAGAGAGGAGGGTTCGTCCAAAATCTTCTTCGCTGGTTTCCTCGCCGGGCTGGCGGTGGGGGCGAAGTTGAGCGCTCTTCCCCTCATCGGCTCGCTGGCGGTGCTCTTGTTCCTTAAGAGGAGGAGGTTTTTTCTTAGATTCACCCTGTTAGGGCTGGGGGCGATCTTAGGTTTTTTGCTGGTGAACCCTGCGGCTATTTTCGATAGAGGGGAGTTCTGGCGGGAGACATTTATGATGTCGCAGGTCATTCCCCTAAAGGTGAGCGCTAACCTCGCCTCCTATTTTTCCTCCATCTACGAAAATCTCGGCTGGACGGGAGTCATCCTCCTTGCGATAAGCCTCTTCCTGGTTGTGAAAAAGCGGGATAAGGTGGGTGTTTTCCTTTTCTCCTTCGCCCTTTTCTATGTGGCATCGATGTCGCTTGGAAGGCTGTTTCACTTCCGCTACACCCTTCCCCTTATCCCGGTCTTTTTCCTCCTGATAGGGGAGGTCATCGGTTATTTTTCCTTTCTTCTCCGGGAGAAGCTTCGGATATCGATTAGGGTAAGCGCTCTTATCGCAGTTTCGGCTGTTACCCTTCTATTTTTACCTCAGCTACTTCTAACCGCGCGGGCTATAGGGGAGGTGAAGAAGCCTCTCGCGGTCGCCGAGGCTAAGAAGTGGATCGAGGAGAATGCAGAAGACGGCGCTCTCATCGGGAGGGAATATTACACCCCATACATCGATCCCAGGAGGTTTCGGGTGTATTTCCTCCATAGGTTGATGAACCGACCGCCCCGTTGGTACCTACGGATGAACTTCGATTACCTCCTTCTTTCTTCAGAGAACTATGTCCGCCTCTTCCCCGGGTGGTACCGAGCGCTCCTTTCTCGATGTGAGCAGGTAAGGGAATTTCCCGAGAGGTTTTCCCCTATTTTTGGGATAAACCCGGCTGTTCTCGTAGTTAAGCCACTCTCCCTTCCCGATGATAGATTGCTCAGGGATGGTTCTCGCTACCTGATCTTTAGGAAGGGGAGGGAGGCGATTATTGACATTGGCAATAATGATGAGGTCTATTTGGGAAGGGGCTTTTCCGATGTGGAACAGGAGGGGAAAAGGACCTTCCGCTGGTCCCTCGGTGGTTCCTCGAGCCTATTTTTCCCCTTGAAGAAAGCACGGTCGATGATGATGACCCTTATCCTCAAACCCTTCTTATATCCGGGCGTATCGGCGCAGGTCATCGAGGTGAGGTTGAATGGGAAATCGATCGGGAAGCTGGTGTTATCTCATCGAGCCTTTTCCTCTTATAAGCTTACCATCCCCCGGAGGGCTACCAAGCCCGGGGTGAATGAGCTTTCGTTCGGCTACCGCTATTATGCTTCCCCGGCGGAGGTGATCCCTGGAAGTGGTGATCTCAGGGTTATCGCCGTCGCCTATGATTTGGTAAGGCTTGTCGCCTTGGAATAAGGGAGGAGGAAGATAATGAAGAAGATCCTCTTTTGGTTTTGTTCCCTCCTTATCCCCCTCCTTCTTTTTAGTGCGGAGGGATATTTCCGCTTTAGCGGGGAGGTCAAGGGAACGGTCTATATCCTCATCAGAGGGAATGGAGTGAGGATCGAGCCGGCGAGCTTCGGGGCTTCAGTTCGTCACCCTCGTTTCTCCTTTAGCGAGCCCCTTCCTTTATCCGAGGTTCCGGTCTATGTGCGGAAGCTCTCTGGTAGGGGACCGGTAAGCATTGAGGAACAGCCAAGCCGGATAAACAGCTATACGGTGAAGGTGCTTATCCTCGCTTCGGAGCATAGCCTTTCTGAGCGCTACGAGTTTGAACTCGTCTGGGGTAGGATGAGACCTCGCTTCGGCTCCAATTACCCTTCTTCTTCCCAGCCGGTCGATTCCTTCCGCTGGTGGGGAACAGTGGACGGGAAGGACATAATAAAGATAAGGGGAGAGAGGGTGTGGGTGGAGCACAGAAGTGCTCTTCCCATCCAGAACCAGGATTACCGTTTCTCCGCCCCTCTTCCTTTCCATCCTGTTCCTCTCGCCCTCGAGGTGGTAAAGGGAAGGGGGAGGGTGATGCTCATCGAACAGCCGAGCGAGGAGAACGGCTACACCGCTTCGGTCCTCGTCGATGACGAGAGCAGAAGGGGCTCGGCGAGATATGAGTTCGTCCTCTGGTGGACGAGACCCCAGGGGATGGGGATTTACGACAACTGCTTCTTCCACTGGGAAGGCAAGGTCGATGGGAGCGATCGCATCATCTTAAGAAGAGATGAGGTTAAGGTGGAGCACCTTACTGGCCTTCCCCTCCAGTGCCAGTCTTACACCCTCTCTGCCCCCTTGCGTTCAAGACGGGTTACGGTGAGCCTTAGGAAGAAGAAGGGAAGGGGAAAGGTAACGATAGTGGAGCAACCCTCGGCGAGAAACGGGTATCGGGTGGTGGTTTTGGTAGATGACAGCAGAAGGAGGGGAGCGAGCGATTACTCCTTCGATCTTTCCTGGCGGGATGATACTGCCCCCTCCTATAGAAGGAAAGTGGTTACTGGTAAGGCGACCTCCTTCAGCTTCGATGGGGTTATTGATGGCGAGGACCTGATAGTGATAAAGGGGGCTAAGGTCGAGATGAGGCATATCTCCGGGAAGAGACCCATCGGGGCAGCGCCTAAGCTCTTCTTCCCCCTTCCCCGGCGGGAGATCATCGCTTGCTTAAGGAAGAAGAAGGGCAGGGGCGAGGTGGTGATACTCGAACAACCATCAGCGAGAAACGACTACTCCCTGATTGTGCGGATAAGGGATGAGAAACGAGGTGCCTCCCGCTACCGCTTCAGTATTAGCTGGTAGTTTCTTCTTCAAGATTTTTGCTTGAATTTTGGAACTCGCTTTTGTAGAATTTCGTTTACTACGGGGGCGGAGGCTATTTAATGTTGGAGATAGAAGGGGTTAAGAAGCGTTTTCAGGATACGGAGGCTCTGAAGGGGGTTGGGTTTGTTCTTTATGAGGGTGAGGTATTTGGACTCCTCGGTCCCAATGGAGCGGGTAAGACCACCCTAATCAAGATAATAACCGGTCTCATCCCCCCGGATGAAGGGAGGGTCACGATAGATGGTTTTGATGTTCGCTCCCACTGGGAGGAGGTGAAGCGGTTGTTGGGGATAGTACCCCAGGAGCTTTCCCTTTATCCTGGTCTCTCAGCAGAGGAGAACCTGTCTCTTTTCGGAAAGCTTTACGGTGTCTCCGGGCGCGAGCTGAAGGATAGGATTTCCTTTCTCCTTTCCCTTGTCGGTCTTTGGGAGAGGAGGAAGGAGTTGGTGAGGAATTATTCTGGAGGGATGAAGAGGAGATTGAACCTTGCCCTCGCTCTAATTCATTCGCCCAATCTCCTCCTGCTTGATGAACCCACCGTGGGATTGGATCCCCAAACACGGGCTCTTATCTATGACTTTATACTTGAGGTAAAGGAGAAGGGGGTGAGCGTGCTCCTTACCACCCATTACATCGAAGAGGCGGAGCGTCTTTGTGATCGAGTGGCGATAATAGATGAGGGGAAGATCATCGCCCTTGCTTCGCCCGGAGAGCTTATCCAGCGGTTTGCTCCTGAAGAGCTGATAGAGGTGGAAACGGAGGAAGAGCTTGTTCCCCTGAAGGAAAAATTGCTGGATGCCTTTGCCTCGTTCTCTCCCTTGGTGGTGGAAAAGAAGGTCATTCTTAAGGTGAGGGATGGAAGGAGGAGACTTCCCCGGATAATGGCGGATCTCCTCTCGCTTGGGGTTTCCCCTACCTCCATTCACTTCAAGGAACCCAATCTGGAGGCGGTTTTTCTTTCGTTAACCGGAAAGGAGCTTAGGGATTGAAATCGATAATATTAGCCTTTAACGACCTTAAGTTATTCTTCCGCGATCGTTGGTCCTTCCTTTATGTTGCCGTTCTCCCTATAGCGATATTCACTGTACTCGCTCTTACCTTTGGAGGACAGGGAAAGTCCAAGATCTCGGAACAACCGATCCCGGTGGTAGATCTCGATCATTCACCGGAGTCGGCGAAACTCATCTCGGCACTCGATAAGGCGAAGGAGATTGAGGTAGAGCGGTTTCCTGAAGTGGGAAAGGGGCTGGCTAAGGTAAGAAAAGGAAGAAGGGTGCTCGCTCTGGTGATCGAGCCCGGTTTCGGAAAAGCGCTTAAAGAAGGGAGGGTGAAGGGGAAGCTTAGGGTTTATTACGATCCGGCAAAGGAGATGGAACGGTCCCTGCTTATCGGTGCTCTATTCCAGGCGGTATGGGGCGCATTCCCCGAAGAATTCGTCTCCCCCTTTGCTGCCTCGGCGATGAAGGAGATGGGAGTTCCCGAAGAAGAGAGGAAGAGAGCCCTTTCCTCCATTGAGGAGTATTTCAAGAAAAAAGGAGGGGGTAAGACCTCTTCTTTAGCAGCGAACGAGATGTTTACAACAGAGCCGGTGGTCAAGAAACAGAAGATGGGCAAGAAGCCAGGAATTGCCCAGGCGGCAGCAGGTACTGCGGTGATGATGCTTCTTTTCTCCGTGATCTATGGTGGATCGAGCATCCTCAGGAAGAAGGAGGCGGGGATACTGAGGAGGCTTCTTCTTTCTCCCATCTCGATGGGAAATATCATCTTGGGGCGGTATTTATCGCTCTTTATCATCGGATGTGTCCAGCTGTTTACCCTTTTCCTCTACGCCAATTTTGCTTTTGGACTTCCCCTTCGGGCTCATATTCTTCCTCTTATTGTCCTTTCGGTAGTTACCGCAGCGGCAGCCACCTCTTTTGGCATCTTCCTCGCCTCTTTGTGCCGTAGTTATCGTCAGGTGGAGGGATTGGGCACCCTGCTCGTTCTCATTATGTCCGCCCTCGGGGGGAGCTGGTTCCCCCTCTTCCTTATGCCCCGTTTTATGCAAAAAGTGGGGCATTTCACCTTTAATGCCTGGGCAATGGATGGGTATCAGGAGATATTCTTCCGGGGAGGAGGTATATCTGATATCCTTCTTGAAATAGCGGTTCTTTCCGCTATTGCCCTGGTTACGGTGGGGATATCGGTTGTGGTATTCTCCCGCCGCAGCTTTCGGGAATTTCTGGCACAACAATAATTTAAACAATAAATTAGAAAAAAATCCAACATTGTGCTATAATAATAAATGAAAAGATGAGGAGAATGTCTCACAGGTTCACAAGAAGGGAGTTTATCTCTTTAGGATTCTCTGCACTCGTCCTTTCCTCCTTGAAGGGAAGGTTGCCTTTCTATTTGGTAGAGGAAAGGGGAGCGGAGCTCCTCATCCCCGATACTCGTTCTGTTGAGGTAGCGCTCAATAGTCGCGTTTCTTCCACCATAATCGGGGGAGGCACTCACTTTGGCCGATCGGTGACCGGCGCTTCCCTCTCCAAGGTTGCCCTTCGTGATCTGGTTTGGGCGGCGTCCCGGGTGTATGATTTCAGACCAGAGATACCGCTCAGAAACTACATCCTGAGCCCGGAAGGGATATTCTATTATGACCCGGAGAAGGACGAACTCCTTTCTGCCGAAGGCAGGTTGAAGGGTGTTTACATTCCCTCGGTGGAGGAGGGTGGGGCGATCGTCCTTCAGACGCTCGAGGGGTTGATCCTCTCCCGTATTGGGGAACCTCCGAATTTTGAAGCGGTGTGGAAGCTGGGGAACTCATACCAATCGCTGAACCTCCTTGCTGCTGGCTACAAGCCGAAGCCGATCGCCTGCTGCAATTGGGCTGGCTCCAAGTTTGGGGGGAGGGCGAAGAGGCCGATTGTCGATAACCGCCGTGAGGTAGCGCTCGAGTATATCCGGGTGGCGGTGTCCGCTCCTTCCTGGGATGGTAGCTATTATGCCCTAGGTCTCCATCCCCATTGGAGGAGCGATCCGGAGTATGGGGACCCGAGGACGGATTCCGCCTGCTCCCTCTCCTCTGCCATCGATGGTTTCCGTTTCTCCCCTCGGATAGAGGAAGCTCCCCTTTCCCGGCGCCATCTCAACCAGCTTCTTTTCGGCACCTGTGGTTCTACCTGTCATAATTTGCCCCGGGGAAGGGTGAGGGCTATAGGCACCACCTATCCCTCCTCAATGGGGAGCTATTACATCAGGACCGATGATGCTCGATCGCTGGCATATGTGGTGACAGAGAGGGGGCTCTTTAAGTATGTCAACCTCACTGAGGAGGGGTTCCCCACCAGTAGTTTCCAATTGATCATTGAGGATAGGCGTTTGAAAGAGAAGATAGAACGGGCAGCAGGAGTACCCGTCGGTTTTTCGCCCCAGTATGTTATCTTGAACTCGGCAAACGAAGGTTGGCTTACCGGGAAGTGGGGTAGGTGGGTAGAACTTGCCGAGGGGGGAAGTGCCGAGTATTCGCTTAGGATGCAGGCTTATTCCCTTGGTCTTGCGGTTTCCACCTTTCTACTCGCTACCAGGGAGCTGCGGGTAAAGGTGAGGAGGGCTTGTCCCTTCCTTGTTTCTCCCTTAGCAGTGGTTGCTTTTGGGTATCGGAAGGATTAGCGGATACCCTTTTGGAGAGAGTTAGACCCGGGATGGGGAACGGGGTCTATATTCGCTTCCTTCCCCTACGGGTGAAGAAAGCGATTAGCTAAGTCTCCCCCAGCAGCTCTCCCCGAAGGAAGCTGTGTTTACCCCCATCCCGGGTCTTTACTTTAATTTTAGCTCCTGTTTTTCATTTTAACAACGATTACTGTCAATTTTTGACAGTTTACTCCTTTTTAATCAAAAATCCTCCTTTTTTCTATGGAATTGTCCCAGGACCTTTCATCCTTGAGTGAAGAGGCAACTCGGGAGTAAGAAGTTTATTTCCATCGCCTTATATGATAGAATTATATTAGTTAGGGCGAGATTAGCCGGAAAGATTGGCGCTATCCTTTAATGAGGAGAATGAATAATGAGGGAGAGGCTTTATTCTTTATCTTTTGTTTTTTGCTTCACTTTTCTGCTCTTCTTATTGCTCGCTGTAGGGGACCTCAATGCCCAGCAGATAAAGGTAAAGCAGGTAGAGAAAAAATACCAGTTTGTTAAATCGCCCAAGTCAGGACTATTCCTCAATGTCTGGCAGGAGTTTAGGTGGAGAAATGCCCAGGGGAAGAAGGTCAACATAACCAGGATAAGATATCGCCAGGTGAAGAGGGACCTCGAATTCGAAATCTATCTCAAATCCGCCAACCCAAATCGTCCCTTCCTTATTCCCCGAGGAGTATCCCTTTATATCTGGTCCCTTCTTCCCGATGGTTTCACAATGGCGGATTTTAGAGTACCGCTTACGGTGCGTCGCGACTCAAGGATATATAGGGAAGGTAATCACCTTCCCCCGGATGAAGGGGTGGTGGAAGCTCGGTGGAAGAACCCCCCACTTTTGGCTTACATCGGTTCCTTTAAGGTCTATGTTGGCATTAGGCTTACTCCTGGTACTCCGAAGCCCGGCTATCTTGCCCCCGATTCCTGCGCGGTTTCACCGGTTCGCACTGTTCCTCGCAAGTTTCACCTTCCTTGGCCCCCCAAACCAACCATCTCCTCGGTATCACCGACGAGGGCAAAGGAGGGGAAGGTGATCACCATAAGGGGGAAGGACCTTCCTTACGACTTCTGGCATAGGACCCCGGGGATGAAGATAAGTAGGATCTCCCATTATGGTTATGCCAAGGTATTTTTCCACGATGTAAATGTGGGGGGAACGAAGGAGCGAGAGGGGGAGATATTGTCCTTCAGTTATAAGGAGATGAAGGTCAGGGTTCCCCAGGGGGCGGAGACAGGACCGGTGAGGTTGAACTATTCCGTGTTTTCCTGGGGAGCAAGGGAGTTTAGCACGCCGATTATAAATCGACTGGTGGTGTTAAAACCCCCGGAGATCAGCAAAGTAGAACCAGCGCCTGCCGCGCCCGGTGAGAAGGTGGTGATAAGGGGTAATAATTTTTGGGATCAAAGTAGGGGCACTTCCCGAACCAGGGTTCTCTTTGGCGACAAAGAGGTGCCTTTTGGTGGGAGCCCAGGGTATCTCTCCCTTTATGTGCCCAACCTACCGCCGGGAAGATATAAGGTTACCGTCTCGAACAGAGACGGGGAGGATTCGGCCTATGTCCAGCTAATTCTTCGCCCTCCGGTCATCAAGTCCGTTTTCCCCCGTGAGGGCAGGGTTGGCGATGTGATCTTCATCTACTCGAAGAATATAGATTTGTGGGAGGGATCAACCCGGGTATATATAAACGGTGTTCCCGCCGAGATACTCGAGATGAAGGAGCGAGCAGGCTTTAAGGATGTATCTGTCAAGGTAAGGATACCGAAGGGGGCATCGAGCGGTCCCATCTCCATCTATACCAAGTGGGGAAAAACCGATTCCCTTAAGAGTGATCCCCCGTTCACCTTCAATATAGTGAAATAGGGGAAAGTAGGTACCATAAAAATAGGGAGGGGCAACGCCCCTCCCTATCTTTTATTAGTTCGTTTCCCTACTTCTTCGCCGGTTCCTTGAAGGTCAATCGCTCGGGAAGGGAATCCACCTTCCAGGTGATGAGGTAGATCAACCTCGCCACCTTGGCTATCTTTTCGAAATCGATCTTATCCACGGTATCGGTTGGCTGGTGGTAGTCGGTATCGCCTGGGGAGTAGAAGTAGATGATCGGCACCTTATGCTCGAAGAAGGAGTAATGATCGGAGCCCGGGGAGGGTCTTGGGGACAGGTTAACGGAGAAGATAAGCCCGACATTCTTGTTCGCCCTCTCCGCTATCTTCTTCAGGATGGGGCAATGGATGGTGCCACTCACATTCACCAGCCTCTTCGTGTCCTTTGGCTTCATCTTGGCTAAGAAGGGGTAACGCTTCTTGTTTCTCTTCACATATTCGGGGAATTTCTCCGGGGCGACATCCCTTCCGATCATATCCATATTGACATTCAGGATCGTCTTCTTGATGGGGATGAGGGTGGGGTGTTCCGTGTAATAGCGGGAGCCAAGAAGCCCCTTCTCCTCACCGCTCCAGAGGGCGAAGATTATCGTCCGCTTTGGCTTCACCGGATTGAGGGCAAAGGCACGAGCAAGCTCCATTACCGCCACCGAACCAGAGCCGTTGTCGTCCGCCCCGTTCCAGACATATCCATCTCTCGTGCCCAGATGGTCGTAATGGGCGCCGATAACGATCGCCTCGTTCTTGAGGACAGGATCGGATCCCTCCACCATACCGAGGAGGTTCCTCGTCACCTTTACCTCACCCTTCACCTCCATATTGATGGTGGCTTCTACCCCGGGGAGGGCGAAGGAGTTCGGGGAGAGGGTATCATCTATCTTCTTCTTGAGCTCACCTATGGAGACCCCTTTGACAGATAGGATCTCGTTAGCCACCCGCTCGGAGACGGTGAGGGAGATCATACTTCTTTCCACTCTTCCCTTGAGGTTGGGGATGTACATCCGGTGCCCCGGTCTCTGGATGTAATCCCCTTCGATATAGGGACGGTTTGTCGCCACCATCCGATAGAAGGAGCTCATCCCTTTCTCTGCGGTATCCACCATAAAGCAGGCAACCGCTCCCTTTTCCTCAAGCTTTTTGAACTTCTCCCTCATCATCATATAGCGACGGCGACGATCCACCTTTTTCTTCCTGTAATAGGGACTCTTGGGATTTTTCTCTCCAGGAAACCCGCTGAGTATGAGGACGATTTTACCCTTGACATCAAGGCCAGCCAGATCGTCGTAATTCGCTTTCTTATCCACCAGACCGTAGCCAGCGAAAACCACCGGAGCCTTAAGGGATTGGCTAACTGGCTCGCCCCCCCTTCCGAAGTAGAAGTCAACCCCATAGGAGAACTTCACCTTCCTCTCTTTTCCCTCCGATATCGCGATGTACGAGGAATCGAGATACTCATACTCCACCACCGGGAAGTACTGGAAGTAGCTTCTCTTGCCGTTTACGATCTCTCCTGCCGGCTTTACTCCCCAGAGCTGATACAGGCTTGCCACATAGTCGCCGGCGATGTGGAGCCCTTTTCTCGCTGTTTCCCGTCCTTCAAGATAGTTGGAGGCGAGGAAGTGGAGATAGTTTGATACATCTTCCGCCTTTATCGCCGAAAAACCGGGTTTGATCTTCGGGTCTATCCCGCTTTTGGAGGCGCTGGTAAAACCGGTGCCGATAAGAAGAAAGGTGGTGAGCAAAAAGCAGAGGAATAAACTTTGCCTCTTACTAAACCAATATTTCATCCTTTCACCTCCTTGAAGTTATCTTTTTAAGGGAAAATAATATCACAGATGTTACCCGGTAAAAAGGAGTAATTGAAGGATTCTGGCAGAAACTCTACCTTGAAGGTGTAAAGAGGGATGGTTTGATCGTTGTTTAACGGGAGAACACCCCCTAAGGAGGTGAGAACCAAGAAGGCGAATGCCAGAGGGAAGCAGGTTAACGAAGATCTTTGGGTACGACGATAATGGCTGCTAAGATGTATAAGATGAGGAAGATAAGAAAGAAGCGTGCCAGGAGGAAGAAGTATCCCACTGTCAAAGCCAACTCGCCAACTACGCTTAGGATTGTCATCAAAGTGGATTTTTTCTCTTCCTCCTCCCCCTTTATTTCTCCTTTTACATCCTCCGCCGAGAAGGGTTGAGCAGAGATGGAGGCTTCGTCCGTATTTAATCCATCTTTCCCCTGTTCCCAAGCCAGTATCGCCTGGTAGGCGGTTTCTATCTCCTTTCTCCTTTTGGCTACCTCCTCCCTTAAGGTTTTATCGGTGGGGAATCGCTCCGGGTCCCAGATCCGTAGTAGGTCATGATATGCCTCTTCGACCTCCTTCCTCGAGGCGTGGGGGGTGAGGTTTAGAACCTGATAATGGTGGAGAATGCTCATAGCCTTATCCTCCTCGTCGACTCAGGGTTCCTCCCACAGATCGTCCTCAAAAAGAGGATCCTCGTTAAGCCCCTGGTAATGGGGGTATGGTTCAAAGGGAAATAGGTCTCTCATAAGTTTCCTCTCTAAAGGATCCCTCAGATCGTCAAAGAGAAGGGGGGAGGACCAATATCTCCCCCACCGCCTCTCCTTCCTGAGAGGGCTCCCCATATAGGGGGAGGTTGAGAGGAGGAGGTGATCGGCTGAGGGATACCAGTCCTCCCCGAGAAGAAAGGAGGGATTGTGCCCCACGGGGATAGGGGGTAGAGGAGCTTCTTCGTTCCTTTCTCCTTCAGCCATAAGGCTGTCGTATTCCTCTCCCCATTGGTCTGGAAGAGGGGAGGGGGCTCGTTCTTCGGAGAGTGCCTTTTTTATTAGATGGTATGCCATTCCTCCCCAGAAGCATCCCGGATATATAAAGACTATGTGGAAGAGAAGGCAGAAGATTATGAACGCTGTGCATAGAATCTTCCCAACAATAGAAATAAATACCGATTTGGTAGAGGAGCTTCTCTCCGCTCGTTCAGCTCCATAATAGCCATAGGAATGGCTTTCGTAGCCGTAGTTTTGATATCGATGGCTACCATTTTGATGGTAATAATACCTCTCCCCTTCTCTCTGGTTCCAGGAAGCGTCTCCTTCCTCGGGGGGTAGGTTGGTGATCAGGTGATAGGCTTCGTTTATCTTTTTGAGCATCTCCTCTGCTTTTTCCCTCAGCCGAGGGTCCTTTCCCAACCGATCTGGATGCCATACCTTCACCAGCATCCTGTATGCCTTCTTTATCTCTTCTGGCGAGGCTCCCCGGTTGACCCCAAGTATGCGGTAGCATTCATCCCTATTCATCATTGGATTATCGATACCTCCTTTTAGCGATTATAATTCCTTCTACTGACAGGAATTGTCAGAAAAGGGGGTTAAAGGATGGAATTAGGCGGGGAAATCCGCTTACTCAAGCCCCTCTAATAACTCACCTGCTCGCCCGTGGAAGTAGTCGAGGTCGGGGTCGTCCCAATTGAACTTGAGGGCGACCTCCTTCATCATCTCCACCGCATGATCTTCGATCCCTGCTCGCCATTCGGAGAGGGGATAGGCGCGTTCCACTACGATCTTTGCAATACGACAGCGATATTCAGCCTTGGCGAAGGAGGAATCGAGGAAGACCAATTTCCGTCCCTCGGTTCCGAGAAGCCTCAGATGGATGGTTATCGGCTCCTCCTCTATATTCAGGTAATCGTACAACCTGACCATAGTATAGATGGCGCTCACGATATATTTGATGGTACTCTCCGCAGAGAGGAAGGGGGAGCTGTTCTGATCCCTCGCCACCACCTCCTCCCACATCAGCTTCCGGTGGTAGAAGAACCCCGACTGATACAACCGGAAGAAGATGAGTCGGGGAAGCCCGTCGATCAAGGCGGCGTAGGGGTTTCTGTGTTCGATCCCCTCCTGAAAGAAGTAGGTCGTCTCCGGGGTGACGGTGACGAATGAGGAGCCCTTGAAATCGAGGCTCACCTTCTCCAGCGCCGGCTTGAGCTCGGCTAAGGAGAGCTTATACCGAATGAACCGTTCAGGGGATAGGCTTACCTCCCGGTATCCTTGATAGTCTTTATTCTTGTAAGGATTTGTCCGCTCGAAGGCTTCGATCGCCTCCTTCAGTTGGGTTTCGAACCCCTTCCTCGTCCTCGTCTCGGGGAATACGCTTCCTGTCTTCAGGATGGAGCGGAATGATTTTATCAGTCGTTCCTCCCGGTTCCTCACCGCCTGTTCGATCACCGCCTGAAGATCGGCGGAGTGCTTGACCGGAGCGCTTTCGTTGTTGTCGGTGCGGACATAGATGGTGGGAGCGGAGAGTGCACCAGGGTAAGGCTTTACGCATATATGGGGGATGTTGGGAAAGGGGGGGACCTTTATGATGACGAAGTATTTCCCCTCGCAGATGACCTTAAGCAGGGTGGTGTTTATCGGAGGATCAACATAGTTCTGGAGGAAGGTGTTGAACCGGGTGGTCTCGAACGAAGCGAGCTGTTCCTCGTTGAGACCTACCGGTTCGAAGCCGTCGCCCTTCTCCGCCACCCCGATGACGATGAAACCTCCCTTGGTGTTCGCCAGGGCGAGGACATCCTTCACCAGTTCGCAGCAGGCGCCTTTGTCGCTCTCGTCCCAGAGAAGTGGTCCCTTGTAATCGAGATCCTTGGACTCAAATCCCCGGTAGATGAGGCCACAGAGACGATGGCTCCGCTTATATTTGCCATCCTCCTTATGTGCCACCGAAATCTCCTTCGTCCCGTATTATATCGTAATTTCGGGGAGATTTCTCGGTAAAAAATAAAAGCCTCTCCTTTGGAGAGGCTTTTTACGATAGGATTTCCCTTTATCTTTTTATCTTGATAAGGGTCCAGGGATGGGCGAGGATATCCTCCATAACCGGCTTCAGGTAGTTTTCTTCCGGATGCTTGGCTAAATATTGGTCCGCCTTGAAGGATATACCGCAAGGATGTCCCCATACCGCCCACATCTCCCACTTTAGGAGCATATCGGTGGTTATCACCTTCCCATCGACCGCTCCTACTGGGCGGAATGGCTTGCCATCAGAAAGTCGGGGATCCAGATCGTGATGTCCGCATATGGTGTTTCCTGAGGGGGTCTCCTGCCCCAATGAGGTATCGAAGTGGTCCGCCAAGAACCTCTTTGCCAGTTCCGCATCGATCTTCCCCCAGTTCTCCTTAAGGAGCTGTTCCCAGCGGCGAGCCCGGGCAACCCCGGAGAGGTTTTTATTCTCGTAGTCGTATTTGGTCTCCGCCTTCCTGAACTCCGGGTCCATAGCGATATTACAACCGTAATAAGCCCCCGATTTCGTCCGCCACAGCTTATGATGCCTCAAGCCGAGCTCGAGCCTCGCTATCTCCCCGGTCTTGGCGTCCCCGATGAGCCAGTCGTTGGCGTACTCCCCGGTATTCCCCTCGAGCATAATCGCCACCCACTCGTCGATGGAGTCGGCATACTGGGTCGCCTTCCGCAGGCGGATGCTCTCCGGTATCCCGTTCATATCCACCCCACCGGTATAGCCGGAGATAGTGGTCTCGGTTACCATTATCCCGGCGTCGTTTACTATCCAATCGGGTCCAGAATGGATAGAGCCGGGGCAGGTCTGAGTGATCATCCGATGCCCCTTGGTCGGCTTTATGTCGAGGATGATGTTCCAATCAACCCCCATAGGATAAAGAAGCCAGGTGTTGTGTGCCATCACTATCTTCCCATCC
>JAGGZT010000063.1 GCA_021161905.1 Acidobacteriota bacterium
CCTTTTAAATTTAGAAGAAACTCCGATAAAAGTCTCACCCCAAAACCAGTAGCCCCCTTAGGGATATAAGGCTTCTTCTCTTTGGTCCAGGCAACGCCGGCAATATCGAGATGAACCCAAGGGGTATCCCCCACAAATTCGCTCAAAAAAGCTGCCGCGGTGATCGCTCCACCCTCTCTTCCCCCTAAGTTTTTTACATCGGCGATATCACTTTTCATCTCCTCTTTATACTCCTTCCATAAGGGAAGCTCCCATACCCGCTCATAGGTCCGCTCCCCTGCCCTCCGAAGTTCATCCTTAAGTTCCTTATCGTTCCCCAACATCCCCGCAGCATGATTGCCAAGCGCGATGATGCAAGCTCCGGTTAAGGTAGCGAGATCTATCATCATCCCTGGTTTATAGACATCCTTTCCGTATGCCAGGGCATCGGCGAGAAGAAGCCTCCCCTCCGCATCGGTATCTATTATCTCTATTGTCTTCCCGGAATAAGAGCGAACGACATCACCCGGTCTTGTTGCCCTTCCACTCGGCAAGTTCTCCGCTGCTGGCACTATGGCTATTATCCTCCGAGGAATCTTAAGTCGTGCCGCTACCTTCACCGCGGAAACCACCGCTGCTCCACCCGCCATATCACTCTTCATCTCCCACATCTCCCGAGAGGGTTTTAAAGATATGCCACCGGCATCGAAGGTAACCCCCTTTCCCACAAGGAGAACTGGCTTTCCTCTGGCGTTCTTCGGATTGTATTCCAGTATGATGAGACGAGGCGGGTTCTCACTTCCCTTCCCCACAGCCAGTATCGCCTCCATACCTAACTTCTCCATATCGCGAGGGGTTAAAAGAGAGCAAGTGATGGGAAGATCGGAAATGCCCTTCTTGATCTCCTCAGCCAAGAGCTCAGGGGTGGCACAGTTCCCCGGGAGAAAAACGAGATCTCTGGCATAGCAGGTCTCCTCGGCAATGATTTTGCCCAGAAGCCCCCCCTTTCTCAAACCCTCAGCATCCTTCTTTCCCTCGAAATCCCATAAGCGGATGGTTTCAATCTTGGCTTTATCCCTTTTTTCCTTGAACTTATCAAAACGATAGCTGGCTAACAAAGAAGCCTCTACCAATGCCCTTGCGAGTTGAGAGGAGTCAAGCGAGGAAAGAGAAAAACTTCTTAATAAAAAACTCAACTCCTTCACTTTGAGCTTACAGGAATAATCGCTCGCTCGCCCTGCCGCTCGCCTTATTCCCTCCAGATTGCACTCTTTGCTCTTTCCGAGCCCGATCAGAAGCACTCTCTTCGTTATCGGGTTCTCCTTCGGATGAAGCAGGAGAAGTTCCTCATCCTTCCCCTTAAAGTCGTTTGAAGAGAGAACCTCCTTGATACATCCGTCGAAGGTCACATCCAACTGCTCTATCGCCTGCGGTAGTGTTTCCTCCTCGAATAAACCTATCGTTAAAAGCTCCATTTTCGGGGTTATCTTAATACCTTTCTCTACCTTTATCTCCATCTTGCCTCCTTGCGAAAAATAATGGAAGCCGCCTCGGCGATCCTGAACATCTTCCCCTCCTAGGATTACCCTGATGGAAGACTAATGGGTCATACGGCCCATTTCAAGACCACCGGTGGCGGCTTCCAAAATCAATTGGGCTACTTCTTTACCTCAAGCTTCTTTCCCTTGGGATTGAGCCTGATCGAGCAGTATTTCCCACACATCGTGCAATATTCCTTCATATAAGCTTCGCTCTCCTTCCGCATCCTACGGGCAAGATCAGGGTCCAGTGCCAGCTGATACATCCCCTCCCAATCAAGCTCCCTTCTTTTCTCCGACATCATCTGGTCTCGCTCCTGCGCTCGAGGTACACCTTTGACGATATCCGCAGAGTGAGCAGCGATCCTCGCCGCGATCACCCCCATCCTCACCTCGGAGGGGTTGGGAAGCCTAAGATGTTCCGCCGGAGTAACATAACAAAGAAAGTCAGCGCCAGCGGCGGCAGCTATAGCACCACCAATAGCCCCGGTGATATGGTCATACCCAGGAGCGATATCCGTGGTCAATGGACCGAGGACATAAAAGGGAGCACCATTACAGAGCTCCTTCTCCATCCTGACATTTGCTTCGATCTGGTCAAGAGGAACATGTCCCGGACCCTCTATCATAACCTGAACCCCTTCCTTGCGGGCAAGATCTGCAAGTTCCCCCAAGGTTATCAACTCCATAAACTGCGCCTTATCCGAAGCATCGGCTATCGCTCCTGGTCTTAAACCATCACCAAGGCTAAGGGTGACATCGTACTTCTTAGCTATTTCAAGAAGCCGATCGAATTGTGTATAAAGGGGGTTTTCCTTATCGTTATACTCCATCCAGCTTGCTAAAAACGCCCCCCCGCGACTGACTATCCCCCCTACCCTGCCTTCTTTTTCGAGCAACTCGACCGCCTTCCTAGTAACCCCACAATGTACTGTGACGAAATCGACCCCATCCTTCGCCTGTCGCTCAATGATAGAGAAGAGGAAATCCTCATCCATATTGCGGAAATCGCCATTCCTCTCCGAATACTCCACCACCGCCTGATAAATGGGCACCGTGCCCACCATAACCGGGGAACGGTTCAATATCTCCCGCCTTATCTTATCAAGGTCTCCACCAGTGGAAAGATCCATTACACTATCTGCCCCAGCCTCTACCGCCACCTCAAGCTTGGTAAGCTCTTCCCGTAAATCATGATGTTCCGCCGAGGTACCGATGTTAGCGTTCACCTTGGTGCGAAGCCCCTTCCCAATACCACGAGGGGGGAAATTATGGTTTATGTTCTTCGGGATAACGATAATCCCCTCCGCTACTCCCTTTGCCACCTCCTCAGGAGAAAGCCCCTCATCCCGAGCGACCAGCTCCATTTGCTTGGTAACAACGCCCTTCTTTGCTTCGGTCAATTGTGTCATCTGCCCATCCTCAATTTAACATCCTCCTTAAATATAATTACTTGCCGCAAGTTCGGCAACTATTACTACTACAGGTGGAACAACTTGAGGAAGATAATGAGAATCCTTCTCCTTTCATTTGGACCCCAAAGGTAGAGAATAACTTCTCTACATCTGAACTACCGCACTTGGGACAAGAAGGGATATCATTTTCCTTTAAAATCAATTTCTCAAACCTATGGGAACAATGGGAACATCTATATTCGAAGATCGGCAATTTTCTTTCTCCCTAAATGATGAACCTAAGCCTCTCCAGCATCTTTAAGAAGCCGTTCCCAACGACGATCTACTTCAGCCTGGATCTTAGCCACCAGGTCTTTATACTCCGGTTTCAAGAGATGTTGAAACCGCCCCTGACTCCTGAACCACTCAGTTATAGGGATCTTTTCCTTTGGCTTATAATTAAGTTTAATCTTGTAACCCTCTATCTCATAGAGGGGCCAATAGCAAGCATCCACCGCCTTCTGGACCGTAACCAAGCTCTGACTGGGATCACCCTTCCATCCGGTAGGACAGGGGATGAGAACATCGATATAGGCAGGACCATCTATCTCCAACGCCTTCTCCACCTTCCTCATAAGATCCATCCATTTACTGGGACAAGCTTGGGCAGCATATATACCGTGTTCTGCCATAACCCGAACCATATCCTTACGCCACTGGATCTTTCCCGGAAGGACCTTTCCCGAAGGAGAGGTGGTGGTATCAGCACCCATCGGGGTAGCACTGGAACGCTGACCGCCGGTATTCATATATCCCTCATTATTAAGACAAATATATACGAAGTCATGCCCCCGCTCAGCAGCGCCGGAAAGAGCCTGAAAACCGATATCATAGGTTCCACCGTCACCTCCAAAGGCGATGAACTTGATCTTCTTGCTCACTTCCCCTTTCTTCCTCTTCGCCCGATACATCGCCTCCACGCCGGAGATGGTCGAAGCAGCATTAGGAAAGTTCGTATGAATCCAAGGAACCCGCCACGATGTATGGGGGAAAAGACTGGTCCCTATCTCCATACAACCAGTAGCAGTAGCTACTACCACTGGTCGGTCGCCAACGGCAAGCATCACCTGCCGCACTGTGATGGCAGCACCACAGCCAGGACACAGCCGATGCCCACGGGCAAATTTCTCCGTCTTACCAGCTATATCTTTAAGCCTTATCGGAGCCATTTCTTCCTCCCTTACTCACGAAGGTTAAGGTAACCAAGGAGACGCTCAATCCTTCCCGTTTTGGCTATCTTCGAGAGGTCTTGGTAGACACCTTCGATATGCTCTGGATAGACATCACGTCCCCCAATTCCATAAATGTAATTAACCACTTTGGGATGAGTATCAAGGTTGTAGAGGGCGGAACATACCTCATGGAAAAGAGGTCCCCCAATGGCGCCTCCGGTCCAGGAACGGTCGAGTACAGCAACACTCTTAAGGGAGGCAAGGTTCTTTGCCACCTCACTTGCTGGGAAGGGACGAAATGCCCTTATCCTAAGAAGACCTGCCTTAACCCCTTGCTCGCGAAGCTTATTCACTACATCCTTTACCGTACTGGCAGTGGCACTCATAACCACAATACCAAGCTCCGCATCCTCAAGCTTATAAGCTTCGATGAGGCCATATCTTCTACCAGTAAGCTTTTCATACTCCTTGCCGACATCGTTTATTACCTCGAGCGCTGCATAAAGCCCCTCGACCTGACTCCTCTTATGCTCCATAAGATAGTCCGGACGATCCCACGCACCGTATGTTACTGGATGTTCATAATCAAGAAGCGGGTAAATAGGCTTATACTCACCGATGAATCTCTTCACCACCTCATCCGGTTCAACATAGAGGTTTTCAATCATATGGGATGTCTGAAAACCATCAAAACAGACCATCACCGGCGTTCTAACTTTAGGATGCTCTGCTATCTTTACCGCTTGGATTATATTGTCATAACACTCTTGAGGATTCTCCGAATAGAGCTGGATCCACCCAGAATCCCTCGCCGCCATTGTGTCACTATGGTCACCATGAATATTAAGGGGAGCATTCAATGCCCTGTTGGCTATAGCTACCACGATGGGAAGCCGGAATGAAGAGGCAACATATATAACTTCGAACATAAAAGCCAACCCTACCGCTCCAGTAGCGGTCATCACCCTCCCTCCAGCAGCAGCAGCTCCCACACAAGCGCTCATTGCGCTATGTTCGCTCTCCGTGGTGACGAGCTCCGTATCAACCACCCCGTCGGCAACAAACTTGGCGAACTTCTCCACCACCGGTGTAGAGGGAGTAATGGGATAAGCAGCGATCACATCGGGATTAACCTGCCGCATCGCCTCAGCTATAGCCTCATTACCGGTGAGGGTACGCATCTCCCTTTTTTCTATTTTAGTTGATACCACCATTTTTACTCTCTCCTTAAATTATCCCTTTGGCTTAACCTCTATTGCCTTGGGGTCGGTGGGACAATGAACAGCGCAGATCCCGCAGCCTTTGCAGTGATAATGATCTACACCTACTACCTTACCATCTCTCACCTCAATCGCATTATCAGGACAAACGATGAAACAGGTAAGACAATGAATACATCTATCTTTATGCCAAAATGCCTTGTTGGGGCTCCAAGCACCGGTCTCATATTCCTCGGAATTTCCTGGCTCATCGATCACCGCCCCTATATTCAATTCTTTCCATCCCTTAAGTCTCTTTTCGCTCATCCTTCCTTTACCTCCTCGTATCCCCTTCTCATTGCCTTTACATTTCCTTCAACCACCTTATCGGAAAACTCCTTCTTTAATATCTCAACAAACTTCTTCTCAAAATCCTCCACCTTGATACTACCTAAAGCCCTTATCAGCGCACCGAGCATAGGAGCATTAGGAATGTTCTTCCCTATTTCCTCAAGGGCGATCTTGGTTGCATCTATAACCATCACTTTCCCCTTCTTGAGTCCCGTTTCCTTCCTCACCTCTTCCGGTGTAAGGCTCGAGTTCACAATAAAGGTGGCGCTATCATCAACTCCCTCAGCTATATCAACTACCTTGAGAAGAGTAGGATCAAGTAAAAGTACATATGAAGGCTTCCTCGCTCCGCTATGAAGGAGGATCTTCTCATCGCTAAGTCTGTTATAAGCGATGACCGGCGCTCCTCGCTTTTCTGCACCGTATTCAGCAAATGCTTGAACATACTTCCCTAAGCTTCCATAAACCTGAGCAAGGGTCTTAGCTGCAGTTACCGCTCCCTGCCCGGCACGGGCATGCCAACGAAGTTCTATTATTCCTCCCATTGTCCATACCTCATTTTTAATTCAACCATTCCTTAATTTACTAACTGATCTCTCCCTATAATATCACCCTCCTTCTTTACCCTTATTTTTCTTACCCATCTTTTTCCGGTAATCTTCTATCGCCGCTTTTAAGGCGTCTTCAGCCAATACCGAACAATGCATTTTGATCGGAGGCAACCCCCCTAAAGCTTCAGCAACCGTCCTATTCGAAATCTTGAGCGCTTCGTCCAATGTCTTCCCCTTCACCAATTCGGTAACCATAGAACTGGTAGCAATGGCAGCAGCACAGCCAAAGGTCTTGAATTTCACATCTACTATCTTTCCGTCCTTCACTTTAATAGTGAGCTTCATAACATCGCCACAGGCGGGATTCCCCACCACCCCTACTCCATCGGGGTTTTCAATCTCTCCTACATTTCGGGGATTGCGATAATGTTCCAGAACCTTTTCGCTGTAGTCTCCCACATTATACATAGCTCATCCCTCATACAAAGGAGACATTTTCCTTAATCTGGCTACATTTTCTTTCAGCTCTTTTATAAGGAGATCGATCTGTTCCTCAGTGTTTCCTCTACCCAAGCCCACCCTTATTGAGCAATGGGCTATCGCTTCAGGAAGCCCCATAGCAAGAAGGACATAGGACGCCTTGAGCGAAGCTGAAGTACAAGCAGAGCCAGAAGAGAGAGCAAAATCCTTAAGGGAAAGAATAAGGGATTCCCCTTCTACTCCCCGAAAGCTGAAATTGGCATTGCCAGGTACCCTCCTCTCAGGATGCCCGTTCAGCTGCGAATCAGGAATCTCTGAAAGAACAGCCTCCACCAATTTATTCCGCAAATAGGTTAACTTTTCTGCTTCCTTCTCCATCACCTCACCAGCTATCTCACACGCTTTGCCCAACCCAACGATCCCAGGGACATTCTCCGTTCCCGAACGGATACTTCTTTCCTGCCCTCCTCCATGAATAAGAGGAATTAACTTCAACCCCTTCCTGATATAAAGTGCCCCTACTCCCTTAGGACCGTAAATCTTGTGCCCAGAAATGGAAAGTAGGTCCACATTGAGTTTCCCTACATCAGTCTCAATCTTTCCCACTCCTTGAACAGCATCGGTATGGAATATTATCCCCTTTTCTTTTGCGATTCTCCCTATTTCCTCTATCGGCTCGATCGTCCCTACCTCAGAGTTAACCTGCATTATAGAGATCAATATCGTTTCCTTGGTAATCGCCTTCTTAACATCATCAGGGTCAACCAACCCATAACGATCTACAGGGAGATATGTAACCTTGAACCCCTCCTCTTCCAGAAAATGACAGGTATTCAAAACCGCCTTATGCTCTATAGAACTGGTTATTATGTGGTTGCCTTTATCTTTATAAGCATAAGCCACCCCCTTTATCGCTAAGTTGTCCGACTCAGTAGCACCGGAGGTGAAGATGATCTCCTCGCGCCTCGCTTTTATCAACCGAGCAACCTTTTCCCGTGCTTCCTCCACCGCCTCCCTCGCCACCTTCCCATACTGATGGGTGGTGCTTGATGGATTTCCAAAATGTTCTTTCAAGTAAGGTAACATTGCCTCAAGCACTGCGGGGTCCAAAGGGGTAGTGGCATTATGGTCCATATAAATCACACCCATCTCCCTCTCGCCTCCCAAACACGGTTAAAGGAGGGTTACCCCCCCTTTTTTCTTCTTTCATTAATCACCTTCCTTTTACTATAGCCTTTCGCTTACCTATTGTCAAATAAAAAACTAAGGAACTCTCACAATCAACCTTCCCGGCTCAATTCTCACCGAAAGCTCCTCCCCTGCCATTTCAGGGTCACCGTCAATGTGGATCGGTCCTGGCCGTTCTCTAAATATAATTGCCTCCGAGATCCGAAAACGATGGTATGCCGAAGTCCGATCGATCCTTCTACTAAACAGGAAGGGAAGATAGAAAAGTCCCTCTATGAGGCCAATGTCATCTATCATACAGAGGTCAAGCTTGCCGTCTGATGGGTCGGCGTCCGGGGAAATAACTATCCCGCTTCCATACTCCCGCCCATTAGCCAAGGTCACCAAAAGCGTACGGCGCGAGAAGCTATCTCCAGGAAGCTGAAATTTTACCTCCTCTCGCTTCACTACGAAGAACTCTTTAACCCCTATCATAAAATAAGGCAAAAAACCCCGGAACCTCCTCCGCTTACGATTATACTCCCAACCTATAGCCGAATCTAACCCAAACCCAGCGGTGTTGAAAAAGGGCTTACCAGCTAAATAACCGACATCGATCCTCCGCGTATTCCCCCGGACCAAAACTTCGCAAGCTCGTCTTATCGTTAACGGAATGCCAAGTGAACGGGCAAAACCATTTCCTGATCCCTTAGGAATTATCCCCAGAATAGTCGAACTACCGATCAACCCCCGGGCAACTTCGTTTATCGTCCCATCTCCCCCTATCGCCACCACCATAAAGGCGCCCTCTTTTACAGCCCGGCGCGCTATCTCTTCGCCCTCCCCTCTCCTCTTCGTCACTAAGAACTCGGCTTGATACGGGGCATCCCTTAAACATCTCCTTAGAACCCCTATTTCCTGCTCCACCCACCGCCCCCAACCGGATTTTGGGTTGATAATAACCTTTATTAATTTATCCATCATTAAATACCAAGTAACATCACTACAGCCCCAGTAGCAGCTATAGTAAGTCCAGCTAAGAAATGGGTATATTTAGCCCACCGCTCTGCTTTAAGGAGCCTAATCCCAGAAAAGGCAAGCCAGGTCTCAAGGAGCATCATACCTACTGTCGAAATGCTGAAGAGAAGGGATACTACAAACACAGCATGCCAACCGAAATTTATACCGAGAAACATCAAGGGAATAAGCGGCTCACAGGGACCGAGGAGGAATATCGCTATCAAAGTCCAAGTGGTAGTGATATTGTGTCTTTCAGCTAAATGATGTATATGTCCATGGCTTATATGCTTCAAGCCATAGATGGCGTAAGCGATTCCAAACCCTATTATTAAAAGCCCCGCCACCTCTCCCCGACATGATTCAATCGCTGTAAGTCGGGTTAGACTCAACCCCAAGGCGATACCCACTGCCCCCAAAACAACGGAAGATAACACATGGGCAGCACCTCCAAGAAAGGTGATTCCCAAAAGCCTCCTTATCGACCAATCCTGAGCCTTGCCTATCATAACAAAGGGAACCCAATGATCCGGAGCCAAGGTATGAAGAAGAGCGATCGAAATAGTAGAAACTATCAAAACATCAAAGGAAGTAGCCATAATTCCTCTCCTTGTTCAAATATTATCCTCTTTATACAAAGAGCTTTATACTTTAACATACACTACCCACCAAGACAATAAGGGAGGATAAAAAAACAAGTTATCCATTTATTAGATCGTTCATCTTGATTATAATTAATAAAGCTTGAGGAAGGAAAGAATGACAAAGGTCAGATATAAAGTCCTAAAAAACAAATTATCAAAAAGGAGTGAAGGATGAGATTTAAAACTTTCCTTTTCCTTTTTCTTCTTCTTCCATTTATCAGCTCGATCTCCTTCGCTGTTTCTGACGATGCCTGCACCATCATTGCTGTAGGGAAGAAGGCATCTGTGGATGGATCGGTAATCGTCTCTCAGACCGATTGCTGTGAGGAATGCCGAGTCCATGTGGTTCCTGCCCGAACCTTCAAAAAGGGAGCTCTTGCCCCGGTATACTATGGCCTTCAGGATGTGAGAAAACCCCTTCATAAATATGGGGAAGTAATCGGCTACATCCCCCAGGTTGAACGAACCTATGCCTATCTTCATACAGGTTATCCCCATATAAATGAACACCAGCTGGCAATCGCTGAAAGCACCATAGCACAGAGGGAAGAGTTGAAGGTAGATCGAAAAACAGGAAGACAGATAATGACCATCGAGCAGGCGATGAAGTTCGCCCTTGAAAGGTGTAAAACCGCAAGGGAAGCCCTTGATCTTATAACTTCCCTGATGGAGAAATATGGCTTTCTTCCCTCTTGCTATCGCGATGCTGAGGCTGTCGCCATAGCCGATCCCAATGAGGTCTGGATATTGGAGGTTTTCAGTGTAGGACCAGGCTGGACACCGGAAAGTGGAAAGCCAGGGGCGATATGGGCGGCTCGGAGATTACCAGACGACCAGGTTACGGTTATTCCCAACTGGAGCATAATCAAAGAGATAGACCTCAATAATCCAGACTTTAAAGCCTCTAAGAACTATATGGAGGTAGCCATCGAACACGGATGGTACGACCCAAAAAGCGGGAAACCCTTCATCTGGCAAGAAGCCTACTCCCCGATACCAAGAGAATGGGCTATAAGCCGTTTCTGGTTATTCTACAGTACGGTTGCCCCTCATCTCAAAAAATGGCCCAACAAGAAGCTCACCAATCCCTTCAAAGGTTATGATGCCTACCACCAGTATATTGAGCCTATCTCCCTTTATCCCTTCTCAGCTAAGCCGGAAAAGAAATTATCCGTGCAGGATGTAATAGCCTTCCAGCGTTCGGTATTCGAGGGAACGATCTACGATATGACCGCGGATCTTGATTGGTATGTACCAGACGGGAAAGGAGGCTTAGTCAAAAGCCCTCTTGCCACTCCATTTCCTACCCGAGAGATGAGAAAACTGCTCGATATCACCTGGCGGAGGAATGTGTCAAGGGGAGGCTACGGTATGGTAGCCCAGTTGAGGAGTTGGCTACCTGATCCCATCGGTGGGGTTTACTGGTTCTATGTCGACAATCAATATGTAAGCACCTATGTGCCCATCTATGTGGGTGTTCAAGAGATATCCCCTCTTTACAAAACCTACAACCCGGACGAATACGATGAAAATTCCGCGAGATGGGTGATAGATTTCGTGGATAACCTCCTCTATCTAAAATGGCAAGAGGCGATAAAGGACCTCAGAGCTCTCCGCGACCCATTGGAAAGAAGCTTTTTTGAGAACCAGCGAACCATCGAATTGAAAGCTTTAACCCTTTACAAGAAAAAGCCCGAACTTGCTAAACGCTTCCTCACCAACTACACCAAGCGATGTATGGAGAAGACGGTAAGAATGTACCGAGAACTGCGTAAGGTACTGATTACGAAGTACACCAATAATAAACAAGGAATGTAGAAAAATCCCTTACCCCTTTAAGGTAGGATAAAATTCTTAAGGAAGATTATTCTCAATAAAAACAGAGGGGGTACAGGGAGGATTCTTTTCTTGTTCGATAACCTCTTTTTCCTCTATAATTAAGTCAATCATGGAGAAAAAAAAGTTGAACGAACTTTTTATAAATAAACCGGTTCATTCAATAAGAGAACTAAAAGAATGCCCAACGTTGATCGGAAAGTTGATTAGGGAATTAGAAAAGACAACCTCGCTAAGCGAAAACGAACTCTACGAACTTCAGGTTGCGGTAACCGAAATCTGCTACAACGGAATAGAACATGGGAACCGTTTCTCTCCTGATAAAGAAGTCCGAATAAGCTACCTGATCCTCGACGATAGAGTTATTTTCAAAATCGAAGATGAAGGAGAAGGCTTCGACCCACAGAACATCCCTGATCCTACCAAAAAGGAGAACATCCTAAAACCCCGGGGAAGAGGTATTTTCCTCGCTCGCCGTTTCTCCGACGAGCTAATATTTGATGATAGAGGAAGACGGGTATTCATTATAAAGAAGATCAAAAAGAAATAGTCCCTTCTCACAGGGCGAGGGATAATTTTTTTATTCCCCACCCAGTTTCGTCTTTTCCCCCTTCTTGATGATCTTTCCAAGCTTTTATATGGAATATGACATAAGTGCGTCAAAAAGCGACATTTCTCTATGTCAGCATACACCACTTTAAAAAAGCCTTAAATCACTTTTGAAAAAATAGGTGGAATATGAGGAGAGCAGAAAATGGGGTTCTGGGATGATATGGCATTCCACATAAAAAATTACTTAAGCTATCAAACGGAAAATACTGTTATAAAAGAACTTTTGATAAACTCTCTCCAACAAGAGAAGATAAAAAAAGATTCCTCCTCAGGAGACACAGAAGCAAAGCACCCTATAAAGAGAAATCTCCCAGAACCTTACCAGTCGGAATAACGGGTTCCGTCGAGGGCAATGGCGTCAGAACCACTTCTGATATCATAGACACCGGGAGGAGTTTCCATACCTTCCTTCGGCTCTTCATAGATAAGTTGCCAGGTCTCCGCCGAGCCGGTCATCGGATCAATGGGGATTTTCCTCAGATATCCTTCATTAACCAGGTCCTCAAGGGAAGAGGGATAGTGCCCTTTATCCGCATAATACTGGTCGAGGAGACTCCTCAAGTTAAACAGATCCTCCTTTAATACCGCTTCCTTAGCGCGGATGTGGGCATAGCGATAGGTGGGAAGGGCAAGGGTCGCCAGAATCCCGATGATGGCAAGGACTATCATCAGCTCGATGAGGGTGAATCCACTTTCTCTTCTTCGCATTTCTCCCTCCTTACCAATCACAATAGCGGGTTCCATCAAGGGCGATGGCGGTGCTTCTCGAATAGACATCGTAGACATTCTGACCTCCCCATCTCTTGGCGTTAGGAGGGTCTTGATAAGAACGGAGCCCCCAATCAGTGGAGTTTGTCATTGGGTCCTTAGGTATTCGGCGAAGGAACTTAAGTATCTCCCCTTTAGTTTTGGCATTTTTCACCCCGGTGACCAGAACCTGAAGGTTGGGCGGATAACCATAAGTCCCCTTCTCTACCTTGATCAATCCTTTATCCGCTGCTTCCTTATATTTATCGATCGCGGTACGGAGGGTGCGGAGTGCTCTTCTAAGCTCGATTTCTTTACTCCTTTTGACCGTTATCTCAGCTAAGGGAAGAATTGCCGAAGCCAAAACAGCAATTATCGCTACCACCACCATTAATTCCACCAGAGAATAACCAGAGGAATGCCCCCTTTCCATTGCTCCCCCTTATGAGATTTGAACACTAGCAGCGGAATACTTAACCGGTATCTCTTTGCCCTCCGGAGAGATCAATCGCACCCCACCAAAGCCTATAGGAGCAAGCCCCAGTTTCTTAGCAATAAATTCTATCCTAACCAAAGTGCCGTTACCGCTTACTCCTTCCTTAGTACCAAGTCGGGCGAGATTCACGCTCACTATTCCTGCCTGGTTGTTGAAGTTGCGGACAAAAGAAACCTCAGCTCCATCGCTCCCCATAAATCCCCCCAAACTAATATTAGCCACTTCGAGAAACCGGGGATCGAAGATGAGCTGGAACATAGCCCGGGCTACATTTTCTGCATCCGATATGACGATCTCTACCGAAAAGTGCTGCCCTTGGGCGGGGGTTATGAAACCCGGAGAAACCCCTATCCTTGTTTTAATCTTCTCCTCGTATTTTTCGCGCTCTCCCTTAGGGGGTGAAACCCTCAATTCTTCTGAGGGAAAGGACGCTCGATAAGAGGGAAACTGTGCCGTTCCAGCCCAGATCTCCTTTAAATCCTCGGGGGTTATCTCCGGATAGGAGATGATATGGGGAGTAAGGGTAAGAACGATATCCGTTTCATTCTTCTCAAACCTATTTTGGGAAAAAAGCCTTCCCAAGATGGGAATATCGCTTATCCCTGGTATCCCGGTAAGCCCTTTTCGCTCATAGCTTCGGATAAGTCCAGCAAGCAGATTGGTCTCGCCATCATGGAGTCTTATCACCGTGTTGAAGGTACGGCTGGTGAAAATGGGAAGAGCCTCGCCAACCTGGCTGAGCAGAGAATCCACCTTTATCGAGAGCTCAAGGGTGACCTCGTCCTTGCTATTGATTCGAGGGGTAACTTCAATGGTTATCCCCACATCGCGGTAGGTATAGGAGCTTATGGGAACCACATTCCCCCCCACTGTCTGCGCTGGGTTAAAAACCGTCTGCTTAACTGGAACGCTCTCTCCGATAAACAGCTTCGACTTCTCCCCCTCGGTGATCCTCAGTTGGGGTTTGGCAATTAGCTTGGCGTTGGTATCCTGCTTGAGGAAGCTATAGGCTATGCTCGGTATGGTGAGAAACCAATCAGATGGCGTAGTCTTCTTCAGATCGGTGAGGCTTATTCCTCCCTCCCCTTGATTCAGGGTCTGAATCACCTTATAGTTATCAAACAGCACTCCAAATTCGTTAAGTTTATCCCGGTTCACCTCAAGTATCTCAAGATCCACGATTACCTCTCCCCTCGGTTTATCCAACCGCTCGATTATTCCTTCCGCTAAAGAAAGCTCATCCTTAGACCCTTTAACAATTACCGCATTAAGCTTGCTATCCAGGGAAATATTCCGAAAATTGAGTAAACTCCTCAGCTGGGTTACAACCTCTTTAGAATCGGCATTCCTGAGGTAGAAGGTGCGAATTCCCTGCTCCAGATACTGTTTTCTCTTCACGGGCGTATTGGGGATTATGATGATCGTCTTGGGATTCAACACCTTATAGAAGAAACCATTTGCCTGAGTGAAGCCATCGAGTGCTTCCTCAAAAGTAACCCCCTTTACAGTGAAGCTTGCCGGTCGATCTCGCACCGAAGAATCGAAAAGTATGTTTATGCCGGAAAGTTTGGAAATGGCCTGATATATCTCCTTTATCGTACTTCGGGGAAAGTGTAGATTGATCTTCCCTTTTGCTGTTTCCCTTAAGGCAAATTTGGGCTTCTCCGCATGTTTTTTCTCAATTTCTCCTCTCCTCCTTGCCGCCTCCTTTTGAACCCTCTCTCGCGCCTTTTCAAACTCGATCTGAGCCAACTGATTGGTGGGGTCAAGATCCACCGCCAACCTAAATTCGACCAGAGCCAACTGATAATTCCCTTCGTTCATCGCCGCCTTCGCCCGCTTTAGATGCTGATAGGAGGCGTTTCTTTTGGCAATATCGAGCTCCAATCGATAGCGGGGATTGTTCGGATCGTGCTTCACCGCCTCTGAATAGTAAGCAACTGCTTTGTCCCATTCTTTTGCGAGCGATGCTTCCCTTCCCTTCCGATAAGCCTTTGAGGCAGCACAGGAATAGAAAAAGAAGGAAAGAAACAATAAGAATAACAATAACCTCAATATTTCTTTTCGTCTAATCATCTTTACATCCCTAAAGTGTATCATTTCCTTTTCAAGAAAAACCTCTCTCGATATCCATCATCGAGGTGGAGGATCTCCAAATAATCCTCTCCAACAACCTCCACCCTGAATCGACCAAACTCCTGACCCACATTAAGAAGGCGAACCTCATTCTGATACTTAACCACCGCCAGCCACTTCCCACCACTGAACATAGTTCCTAAAAACTCGATCGGTGCTGGGTTGACCGAAGAATCAGAAGATGAAGGAACATTCGCCTCTTTGGATACCGGAACATTACCCTTAACTAAATTCTCCCGGGGAGCAAAGCTGAAGATATTCCTCTTGGGGGGGATATAGTCTCCTCTATTTTCCTTGAGCAGAGAGAGCTCCAATGAAGGAAGATCCATCGTAAGGAGCCTCTCCACCCCGATTTTCCCCCTTCCTCTTTTTCCCATTCCTTCCCTTGATGCAGGAGAAAAACTCATCACCTGATAGAGAGTAACTCCTAACAGACCAAAGAGAAGAAGGATGAGGATTATCTTTTTAGTTCGCTCCCGCATCAGTCCCCCTTTTCCCCTGTAGGGTGAAATAGGTGGAAAGGGAGATGTTTAGTACCACCCCTCCCCCTTCTGGATTAGCCAATTCCAATCTATCTATCACCACAAAATAAGGGAAACGCTCTAACTGGTAGATAAATCTGCGAATATCATCATAGTTACCGGAGACGGGAAAGACCAAACTAACCTCCTCTACCCCCTGAGGAAGTAAGCGGTGAGAGTAACTCGCTTCTCTTCGCTCCAGTGAAAGATCAGCACAAATTTTATCAATCTCGTCCATAATCTTGCTCAACCTCTCGCTCTTGCTCCCTAACACCTCCTTTTCGAAAGTCGAAATACCATTCTCAGCTGTGGATATTCTCTTCTTCAGTATCGCCAATCTCTCCTTCTTTTTAAGAAGGGACTTCTTCTTCTCAACGAGCGCTTGCCTTTTAGCAGAAAGTTCCGACACACCCAATAGGAGATGATTAAGCAATGTTACCTTCACCAGAATGTTGACAACTATTATCGCCCCGAGAAGAAAGAGGAACATCTTCTTTATAAACCAGGGCTTTCTCATCGGCTCTTTCCCCTTTGCCTTGGTAGATACACCGCATCAAGGAGAAACTCTATCCTTCCCGGTGCCAGCATCTCTCTTACAGGATATATGGCAGTGAAGAAGGGAGATTTTTCAAGGTACGATATAAATCCGAGCACCGACTGATAACTGGTGGCGAGGAGATGAAATTCCATCCTTATCCCTCCCTGCTCCTCACCTTGGGGAACGATCGAGATAACCAAAACATCAGGAGGCAAGGTTCTCTCTAATTCGGAAAAGAGGTTCGACCAGAGAAGCACCCTTCTCTTAATAAGGGAGTTAGCCCATTTCACCTTCTTGATAAGCGAGGGAAGATCACTTTTCCCCAATGTAAGTTCGTAATATCGAAGTTTCCTTTCAAGATGGGCGATATCGAGGTTAAGCTGGGCGATCTTCCTCTTTTCTCCCCTAACCTTCGAGAAATAGGAGTAAAGATCGGATCCCACAAGAAAACCCGTTCCCAAAGCCCCAATGAGAAGAATTAAGAAAAGTAGGTAACGAGGCTTATAATTCCTGAAAGGCACCGGGGAAAGATTCAGCCTTACCTTCATCCCAATACTCCCTCTAAAGCAGCTCCAATCGCTCCAAGTAAAGGAGTTACTTCTACCTCACCCGCTGAACTAAAAGAAGCAGAAGAAGCTAATAAAACCACCTCCTGAGACAAAGCTTCTCTAACAATGGGATGGAGGGTAAGAGAGTTTCGTCCTCCAACGAAAACCCTTAGCCTTTCCCTTGGATTTAAATTCTCCTGGTAGTAGAGAATAGTTGAGGAGAGCTCCCTGATAAGCTCCTCCTTTCGGTAGCTTGTTATTCCTCTCCGGCGGAAGAGAAGGAGATCATCCTCTTGAAATATAGCGAGGGATAGATAACGATCACCAATATTAACTAACATCATATCCTCATCCTTGGAGCAAGGTAAAAGATGGTGGATGTAATTCATCAATCCAAAACTTTCTGGAATGATCCAGCCGGGATGGAGAGAAAGAGAGGATAACACCTCCACCATCTGGTCAATCAACGCTTTCGGTGTCCCGGCAACGAGAAATCTATTTTCGGGAAGCCGTTGGTAATCGAGATAAGATTCGCCTTGAGGGATGGAGAACTTCCTCTCCGCTAACCACCTTATCAACGAAGTCAACTCATCTTTTCTCTTTGGCAGCTCGGTGAGTCCGTTCATTATAATTATCCGAAAGAGGTTATCAGGAAGAACCAGGGAAATCTTGGTTAACGATCCTTCCCAATTCTCAAGAAGTTGAGAAATAACCCCTCTAAGCTTTTCCTTATCTACCCTATCGGGACGATCACCCTCGTAGGAGAGACACTCCGCTTCAACATAGAAGGTTTTGGCAAGCTCCAGCTCTCCATCTCTCTTAGCCACCTCTACTCCTCCGACAAAACTCAAGGAGATGGCAAGAGCTGTCCTCGGTAAACTCAACTTGAAAATTCCCATCGCCTACTCCACAAAGGTGACCTTGTTTATCTCCCTCAAGGTGGTGATCCCGGAGAAAACCCTTTCCAATGCTACCTCACGGAGAAAGGTCATTCCCTCCTCCTTGGCTGCCCGTTTGAGCTCGGATCCAGAGGCTCGGTCCAGTATCATCTCTCTTATCCGATCCGACATCTCAAGGAGCTCCATAATCGCCGTTCTGCCACGGAAACCGGTCCCATTACACTCAATACATCCCTTCCCTTCATAGAAGACGAAATCGCGGTACTTCTTGGGGTCAAGTCCCGACTCCTCAAGGAGCTCGGGAGGATACCTGACCTCAGTCTTACAATTCTCACAGATCACCCGGACCAATCTCTGAGCGGAAACGCAATTGAGGGCAGAGACAAAATTGTACGGCTCTACCCCCATATTCAGCAATCTTCCAATCACATCGAAGACATTATTCGCGTGGACGGTGGTTAGTACGAGATGTCCGGTGAGTGCTGATTGAACAGCGATCTGAGCGGTTTCTGGGTCCCTTATTTCACCGACCATTATCTTGTCTGGATCGTGCCTTAAGATGGAACGGAGCCCTCTGGCGAAGGTAAGTCCCTTCTTCTCGTTTATCGGCACCTGGGTTATCCCTGGAATCTGATATTCCACCGGGTCTTCAATGGTGATTATTTTGTCCTCTTCATTTCTTATCTCAGAGATGGCAGCGTAGAGGGTGGTTGTCTTCCCGGAACCGGTCGGTCCGGTAACAAGAAACATTCCATATGGCTGATGGATATACTTCCTGATCTTCTTCAGCTCCCGAGGAGAGAAACCGAGTACATCGAGCCTCAACTCTCCGAATTCCCGATTGATATATTCCTTATCGAGGATGCGGATAACCGCATCTTCTCCATAGATATTGGGCATTATGGAAACCCGGAAATCGATCATCCGTCCTTTATATTGGAGGCGAAACCTGCCGTCCTGGGGCACCCTTTTCTCCGCTATGTCGAGCTCTGACATCACCTTGATCCGGGAGATGATATTGGTATGATATCTCTTATCTATGGGAGCCATTGCCTGGGTTAGAGCTCCATCGATGCGGTAGCGGACGATTACTTCGCGGTCTTTAGTTTCGATATGAATATCACTTGCCCGGCGCTCGATGGCGTTCAGAATTATGGTATCCACCAGCCGGATCATCGGGCTGGTATCTTGCTCCACCTTCTCAAGTGAGATACCCTCCTCCTCTTCCTTTACCAGTTTGAGGAGAAACCCTTTGGATGCCTCCTCGAGTACCCTTTGCGAGGCTTGGCTCTTTTTAAGGAAATCATCTATTTCATCAGCCGAGGCAACCGAAAGGATGAGGGGAACCCCTAAAGTAGCTTCGAGCTCATCTATCGCCGGAAGATCGGAAGGATCGGCGATGGCTATCTTAAGTCCCTGGTTATCTTTCTCAAGGGGGATAAATCTATGCTTGATCATCAGGTTCACCGGAATGCTCCTTACCAGTTCGTAATCCAGCTCAAAGTTCTTAAGATCAACAAACTCGAGCTGAAACTTACGAGCAAGCTCCTTAGCCTGCTTTTTGGCATTAGCATCAACCTTACTCATCGTGCCACCGCCGCCAATCTAAATAAAGGAAAATACATCGATATAAGGATGCCAGCAACTACCAACCCCATAGCCACCAATAATGCCGGCTCGAGGAGGGAAAGCATCCTCCCCAAACGGTAATCTATCTCCTCGTCGTAGAAATCGGCGATATTATTGAGCATCTCAACCAGAGAGCCAGTCGCTTCTCCCACCTGGATCATCTCCAACGCCATCTCACTAATTAGTCCTGTTTCCTCAAGCGCCTGGTGAAGGCTCATCCCCTCCTTAACCCTCTCTTCCGCTCTCCTCATCCTGAAGATTACCTCCTTATTACCTACCGACTGGGAAGCTACTGCCAGCGATGGGAGAAGAGGGATCCCTCCCCCAAGCATAGTGGAGAGACTCCTGGTAAATTGGGAAATATAATAATGAAGCCAGATATTGCCGACTAAGGGGAGCCTTAGTTTCCAGCCATCTATCCTTCTTCCGCCCTTTTCGGTTTTTGACCATGCCCGAAGGAGGAATATCAATCCGAGTATGCCGATAAGGATGAAGAGGAAATTGCGGCTGATGAAGCTCGCTGTTTTTATTAGGATGGTTGTGATCAGGGGAAGCTCCGCACCGAAGTCAGCGTAGAACTGAGCGAACCGGGGGAGAACATAGGTAACAAGAAGGGTAATGAGCCCGGTAGCCAAGACAATAAGTACTATTGGATAAACTATAGCTGAACTTACCCGTTTCCTGAGCATAGAAAGGACCTTCTGATAACGGATAAAGCGGCGAAGTACCCCGGGGAGGTCACCACTCCGCTCGCCGGCAAGAAGAAGGGAGATATAAAGACGCGGTATCACCTCTCCTTGAGCTTCAAATGCTTGGGAAAGGGAGGCTCCCTCAATCACCCTCTTTTTTACATCCTCGAGGAGTCCTTTAAAGAAGGGATCCTCCCTCCTCTTAATGAGGATATCAAGTGATTGAACGATGGTAAGCCCCGCTTCCACCAGGGCTAAAAGTTCCCGATTGAAAACGAGAAAATCCTCCCCCTTTATCCTTGACTTCCCGAAGTAAAGAAGCTCGGAAAAGGAATACCTTCTCTTTACTTTAAGGGGGTAATATCCCTTCTCGGTTAGTTCTTTCTCCACCGTTTTCCTATCTGTCCCGGACAATGTCAGGGAGATTATCTTCCCTTCGGCATCAGCCACCTTGCAGGCGAAGTAGGGCATTCTTATCGCTCCTTCCCAAAGCTCGTCTTGAGCAATATAAACAAAGCCTTATCACTCCCCTCATCTCTTAAGAGGCCAAGGATAAACGGGGTACCTCCTTTGATATTCAAGCTACCACGGAAAAGGCGTCGGTAAGCAAACCTTCCATTGGGGAGTTTTCTTACCTGAAACAGGGTAAAATCCTTGAGTCGCACCACCTTTCCTCCGACCACCTCGGGATAGAAAGTGAGATGGAAGCCTCTCCCCCGCGCTCGGAACGGCTTACCTTCGATGGCAGTGAGTTTTATATCCTCAGCCAACTGAAATGAGCGATAGGCGAGGAAAGAGGAGAGTCTCGCCGCCACCTCCTTTATTTCGGAAGAGTTACCTCTGTTAGTCTCATTTCGGGAAGCAAAGATGAACTCCATCTTCAATTCAATATCCCGTGGGGGGATGTCGTACTCCTCGATCTTCTTTTCCACCAGCTTGAGGTTCTCCTTTGAATCGATGACCTCGATGATCCTTTTGGTGGGCTTTATCAAGATACTTCCTCGGGAGGAGAGAAAAGGCTTGATCGCGAGGGCAGCGCCTCCAACCTCCCGGTATTTAAGGGTGAAGGTCTCCTTTTGTAGGCTTGCCGGCTCAGTTGAGCCCTCGAGAAAAAGAAGGACCGCCAAGATAACCCCTAAAAGCAGATTCCGTCTCATCTCAGGAACTTAAGGTTGGGGAGAACTACCATCACCAGTTGGGTTTCTCCGTCGATCTCCAACTGATAGACCCGGGCTTTTCCCCCGATGTCCTGAACCATCGGTTGTGCCCCTGTCTCGACTATTTCACTTACAAAGGGGGGCGTTCCCCCCTTTAACCCCCCCGAGAAGCGCCACCACGCAAGGATCGCACCGACGATAGCCACCGCTATCATTAAGAGGTAAGCTGGCCTAAGGACGAGGGGAGCCCATCTCCTTGTCCTCTTTCTCTCTATCCTTTCCATTACTTCTTGGGTGAAAGAGGGAAATAGAGCGGGATTTAACCTTTCCCTTCTCAGAAGCAAAAAGAGCTTAGCCGGATCCTTCTTAACCACCTTTCGGAAGCAGGAAGAACAAGTAAGAATATGCTTTTCAAACTCCAAGGTATCCTCTGAGGACAATCTTTCCTCAAGGTAGTCATCTATCTTCTTTCTGATCTCTTCGCACTTTTTCATAACTTCTTCCAGTAATTGAGAAGCTCGGGATATCTCGATTTAATCTCCCGCCTCAAATGGGCTCTTGCATGCATCAAGTGGTTTCTCACCGTGGAGGGAGCGATATCGAGTATCCTCGCCACTTCATCGGTAGAGAGCCCCTCGATCTCCCGCAGGATAAAGATCGTTCGTTCTTGCTCAGGCAGCTCATTTGAAAGATGGGAAAATATAAGGGAAAGTTCCCTTACGAACCTCTCCTGTTCTCCGGAGGGAAGTTCAAAAATCTCTCTCTCTTCTCTAAGTACTGCCTTCCGCATCTGGCTTTCCCTTTTCCTTCTCCTCAAGAGATCGAGGCTCAGATTTACTACCATCCTCCGCAGCAAAAAGCGGATGTTTCCTTCCTTTCTTATTCTCCCCCGGCTATCCCACAACTTGATGAAGCACTCCTGCACCACATCCTTCGCCTCATCGAGATCCTCCATCATTCGGTAAGCGATGCCGATCAGCTCCTCCTTCAACTTTTCAATAAGAAGAGCGAAAGCATCAACATCTCCTTTTCTTATCCTCTGAGATAGGACCTCAAGTTCTTTACTCTTCTCATTCATAATACGAATGGGGAACCTTCTCCGTCTAATAATTTTCTGCAAGGCTAATATATTAAATATATTAGATAAGCCCCTTATTGTAAAACCCAATTTCCCTAAGAGGAGAAACAGGTTATTATGATATAATTCTCTGGATAAAACGGATCTCAGGAGGAAAGACGATGTTTGTATATCTAAACAGCGCAATTAAGATATTTACTATTATCCCCTTAGCGATCTTTCTGCTCTGCGGGATGGCGGGAAACGAGAAGAGACCTCGCGCCCGCGATATTGGCTTAGTAACCGGGATCTTCCCCCCGGGAAGGTATAACGCGATAACCGATGTTCCCGATGTATTGGTAGGGCAGGTAACGCTGATAAGAGGGGACGATATCAGAACCGGGGTAACTGCTATCCTTCCTCATAAAGGGAACATCTATCAGGAGAAGGTTCCTGCAGCGGTCTATGTGGGCAATGGGTTTGGTAAGCTAACTGGCTTTACCCAGATTGAGGAGCTTGGGGAGATAGAAACCCCGATCCTTCTTACCAACACCCTCAATGTACCCCGGGTGGCGGATGCGGTTATCGACTACATCCTAAGCCTTCCGGGAAACGAAAACGCCCTCTCGATAAATCCAGTGGTAGGGGAGACGAATGATGGCTGGCTGAACAACATCAGGAGCCGGGCGGTAAAGAAAGAGGATGTTTTGAAGGCGATAGAAAAAGCAAAATCAGGACCAGTAGAGGAAGGAGCAGTAGGAGCAGGTACTGGTACCATCTGCTATGGGTTCAAAGGTGGGATCGGAACTTCCTCCCGGGTTCTTCCGAAATCGCTTGGAGGATATACCGTAGGGGTGCTCGTCCAGACCAACTTTGGCGGTGTTTTGAGGATAAACGGTGCCCCAGTGGGAAGAGAGTTGGGAATGTTCCCCTATCAGCGAAAGGTGGCTGACAGCTGGCGACATGGCTCCTGTATGATCGTGGTAGCGACCGATGCTCCCCTACTTCATCGGAATCTCAAACGGTTGGCAAAAAGGGCAGTACTTGGATTGGCGAGGACTGGCTCTTATATGAGCAACGGTAGCGGTGACTATGTGATCGCTTTCTCCAACGCTCCCTCGGTTAGGATAAAAAGGAACGAACGAGCCTACAATGTAGGCACTGTGGTGGGCAATCGAATGATGTCCGCCCTTTTCCTGGCAGTAGTGGAGGCTACCGAAGAAGCGGTGTACAACTCCCTATTCAAGGCACAAACAATGGTGGGTTTTGAGGGCCATAAGGTAGAGGCGCTTCCTATCGACAAGGTCATCGAGATCTTAAAGAAATACAACGCTTTAAACTGGGACAAAAACCTCCCCTCAGCAGAGAAGGATTAGCCTTTATTCATAACGGAGTGCCTCCACCGGGTTAAGCCTTGCTGCGTAGAGAGCGGGAAGGGTTCCCGAGATTATCCCAACTGCTGCCATCACGATAAAGGCGGTAAGCATCACTCCGAAGGAAATATAGGGAGCGGGGAAATATTTGGGGAGAGGGAGCTTACCCATAAGGGAGCAGAAGGCTACCCCTACGAAAATACCTATCATCCCACCGGCAATCACGATAATAAGCGCCTCTAAAAGGAACTGAAGGAAAATATGCCTCCTTTTGGCACCGACCGCCCGGAGAACTCCTATCTCATGGGTCCTCTCTCTCACCGACACCAACATAATATTCATAACTCCAAAACCACCAATAAGGAGGGTGATGATCGCCGCTATCCCAAGGAAAACCTGAATATTTCTCCCGATTTTCATAAACTCAACCATTCCTTCGGCATAGGCACTAAGACTTATTGCCTCCTCGTCAGTCTCGTCCACCCGGTGAAGCCGAGCAAGAGCCCTTCTCGCTTCTCGCTCACATTCCTTATACCGGAGTAGCTCCCGTGGCTGGAAGAAAATGTTATGGAGGTATTTAGTACCGGTGAATAAAGCCCTGGCAGTAGTTAGGGGGATAAGTGCCTTATCATCGTCCAAACTGTTCCATATAGTCCATTGTTCGCCTTTTTTCTTCGCCACTCCGATCACCTTGAATCTTATTCCCTTAATCCTCACCTCCTCCCCCACTGCTTTTCTATCAGGACCAAAGAGCTTTTCTTTGACCCCGGCACCGAGAAAACAGACGCGGCGGAAATTATCCACATCAGCCTGGTTTATAAATCTCCCTTTTGCTACCTCGAACTTCCTCACAATGGCATACTCCGGAGTAACCCCCTGGGTGTGAACAGAGAGAACCTCGCTTCCATATTTTATGTTTATAAACCAGAGATTTATCATCGGGGCGATAAGCTCCACCTCGGGACAGTGTTCAAGGGCAACGATATCCTTCTCCGTAAGGAGGACCCTTCTTCCCGCACGATATCCTCCTATCCCTTTGGACACCCTTCCTCGCCATAGAATCATAAGTTTATCCCCGACTTTCGCTATATTAGCGGTATAGCTTCGTTCGAAGCCAACTCCCCAACCCACGAGAATAATGACCGCGGCAATACCCCAGATGATGCCGAACATAGTGAGGATAGTCCTTCCCCGATTGACCTTGAGATCATACCATGCCTGAGAGACAAGCTCCCTCAGAACCATCATCCTCCCTCCTTACTCATACCGTAACGATTCAATGGGATCCAAGGACGCTGCCTTTTTTGCAGGAAGAATCCCGGAAACAAGCCCTATTCCCACCATCACCGCGATGGAGATTAAAAACATTCCCAAGGAAAACTCACCACGGGGCGCTGTTTCGGGAAGGGGAGCATGATTATAAGCAAAGATCAGGGAAAGTCCAATAAGGTACCCGAAGAGACCTCCGATAAAGGTAATAACCAGTGCCTCGAAGAGGAACTGAAGGAGGATATCCTTCTTCCTCGCCCCTACTGCCCTCCTGATTCCTATCTCCCTTGTTCGCTCGATGACTGAAACCCGCATAATATTCATCACCCCTACCCCGCCGATAAAAAGGGTAATCACGCCGACTATCCCGAAGAATACCGTCATCGCGATGCCGATCACCTCCATCATCTTAACGAATTGAGCAAGATTGAAAAAGATAACCGCTCCCGTAAAGGAAAATCCCGATGTCATAGCATCTTTTGGTGAAAAGTTGTGAAGGGAGGCAAGGGTCTTTCTCACCTCATCTACCGCCTCGTCCGTGAGCGCCGGGGATACCGGTTTGAACTGGATCGTCCAGAGATATCGGGTACCAGAGAGGATGTTCATATGGGTGGTTATAGGAACATATACCTGAAGATCATCTTGTGAACCTATAGTAGCCATTTGCTGATTCTTCCTTTTCGCCACCCCAATCACCTTGAACCTTACCCCTGCTATCTTCACTGTTTTTCCAACCGCCTGATTCTGCTTAAAAAGTCGCTCCTTTATCTCCGCTCCAAGGACACAAAAACGCCGGTGTCTCCTAACATCATCCTGATTGATGAACCGTCCCTCTTCTATCTCTATATTCCGTAAGAACCGGGCTTCGGGCACTACCCCTCTAACATCGGTTTCCCTCGCCTCTATTCCATGTTTGACCATAAAGCTCCTTCTGGCGCAGGGAACAACTACTCCTACACTGGGACATTGTAGGCGGATCGCCTCCACATCCTTCAACTCGAAGTGGACATCCCTTCCAGCCTTATATCCCCCATATGGCTTCGAGGTACGACCGGGAAATACGAAAACGATATTTTCCCCTATCTTGGTCATCTGGCGGTGGAACATCACCCGGATCCCGTTTCCGAAACCCATCAATACAACCACCGAAATGATCCCCCAGGTAATACCGAGGAGAGAGAGGGTACTCCTCAGCTTGTTCATCCTCAGATTACGAAACGCCTGCTTGATCAGTTCGCTTATCGTCATCGCTTCTCACTAAGGTTAAGGCATTACCACTTTGTCCCCTTCCTTAAGTCCTTCAACTACTTCTGTCTTTATCCCATCGCTTATCCCAGTTTTTATCTCCTTTTTTCTCTTTCCAGTCTCAGTTGTAGGGTCAAAGAGATAGACATAAGCCTTTCCGTCCTTCCGTTCTATCGCCCCCTCGGTGATGAAGAGTACATTCTTCCTCTCCTGAATAACTATTTCAGCATCGGCGGACATCCCAACCCGCAGAGGTGAAGTATCATCGAGGAACTTTACCCTAACCTCGAAGTTTACGACATCCCCCTTTTTCTTTCCCAATGGAGATATCTTTATGAGCTCCCCATTGAATACCCGATCAGGATAGGAATCGACATGGACCTGAACAGGCATCCCAACCCTTATCTTCGCCACATCCACCTCATCCACATCTCCTCTGAAGTGCATTTCCGACACATCACCTAAAGTCATAATTACTGTACCGCCAGAAGCAGAAGATATAGGAATTACCGCAGACCCTTCATCGGTATCTCGATTGAGGACTATCCCGGAAAGAGGAGAGCGGACGATCATCGATTTTATCGCATAACTCGCCTCACTCGATTCCTTATCTTTAGGGGAAGACTGCTTTTCCTTACCCCCTCTATAACCGAGTACTTGAAGTTGCGCCTTTGCCGCGTAATAGCGTGCCTCAGCAAGGAAATAGGCTGTCTTTGCCGATTCAAAATCCTTCTTCGAGATCAGCCCCTTGTTAAAAAGCTCCTTCGACCGACGGTAGTTCTGCTCCTCCTTCTCCATTTCCGCCTCAGCCGATTTGAGCTCTTCCCTCGCCTTTACCACTTCGAGAGGAGTAGCACCGGGAACGACCTCCGCTAAGGGATCCCCTTCCTTCACATAATCCCCCTCTTCAACAAAGAAACGATGCACTACCCCGCCTATTTTAGACTTTACCTCTATCTTGGCTTTAGGATAGATGGAACCAGTGGCTACAACTGTTTCAGCGATATCCCCCCGCTTTACCTCGATGGTCTTTAGATCGCTGAAATCTCTCTTCTTCCCCTTGGCTTTCAACTGCCAAAGGTAGCCCACTGAGACGATCAGCACCAAGGCTATAAGGATAAAAACTATCTTCTTTCTCAATTCTCCCCTCCTTCAATTTTTATTTTCTTTGTGCCCGATAACAATGGTTTTGAAGTAGGTATCTCTCCTCTCACCTCATATTCTCCAGGTGAAACGGGAACGCCTGAATCGTCGTATTGATCCCAATTATAAGAGAACTCCATCACCTCTCCCGGGCTCAAGATGAGCTGGGTGATCACCTGAAGACAAGCCTGATGCCTTGAAAGACGAAAGACCTCATCCCCTCCCCTAAAAACTACGAAGTCATATTGGCAGGAGGTGGGAAGGGTGATTATTTTTTTCTCCTCCTCTGTATTGACCACCCTCAAAGTCAATTTTACTGTTTCTCCCGGCTTGTAACTATTCTTGTCGGTAATAATGGTTAGCTCCACTCCTTCCTCAACCTGGGTAGGGCTACTACCATTACAGCCAAGAGAAAAGGCTAATGATAGTAGGAAAAACAAGATTATATCCCTCCTTTTCATTACTCCCTCCTTTCTTAATTACGCATAAACAATCCTTACTGTTCCGTTTTTAATTTTACTAACTTCCTCCTTCTATGGTAAATTTGGGACGAAATGGGAGAAAAGGAAAGGCTGAAACCGGGGAAATTAGCCCCGATATTCCTTGAAAAGCTACTTAGGAAAATCCCTATACGGGATGAAAGGGTCATCGTGGGTCCTAAAGTGGGAGAGGACGCGGCAGTAGTGAACCTCGGAAAGAAATACCTAATCCTAAAAACCGATCCGATAACCTTCACCAGCAAAAGGATAGGCTGGTATGCGATAAATGTGAATGCAAACGATATCGCCGCTATGGGGGGAGTACCTCGTTTCTTCCTCGCTACCTTACTCCTACCGGAAGAAGAAACCACCGAGGAACTGGTAGAAGAAATATTCTGCGACATTATCTCCTCTTGTGAGAAGTTGAACATCACCCTCTGTGGGGGCCATACTGAGGTGACTCCGGGGCTTAAGAAGCCTATTTTAGTGGGAATGATGGTGGGAGAGGCAGAAAGGAAAGAGTTGGTGATAAACGACCGGGCTGAGGTAGGTGACATTATCCTCCTAACCAAAGGAATAGCGATCGAGGGAACCTCGATAATAGCCAGTGATTTTTATGAGGAACTTAAAGGGAAACTCGAGGAAAAACTGATACGAAGGGCGATGAAGTTGAGGGAGGAACCGGGATTAAGCGTCATCAAAGAAGCACGGATAGCGGTAAAGACAGCTCATGTTCATGCGATGCATGATCCCACCGAAGGAGGACTGATCACCGGGATATACGAGCTGGCGAAGGCGGCGGATAAAGGAACGCTCATATACCAGAGGGAAATACCCATCCTCCCTGAAACCGAAGCTATATGCAAGATATTTAACATCAATCCCTTAGGTCTTATAGCCTCGGGCGCGTTGCTCATAGTCGCTTCTCCACCCGAGGCGAAAAAGATCAGGAAAGAACTCATAAAAAACGGGATCTTCGTTTGCAAAATAGGCGAGATAAAGGAGAGGGAGTTCGGCGTTAAGATGGAGAACGAGGAAGGGGAAGTAATTGAAATACTTCCCCTTCCTTCAGATGAATTAACTAAACTCCTCTAAGTCCCTTACTCCTCTTTCCCCCTCTCCTTGGGCTCGGGGAGAACGGGCGGAGGAACATCCTTAGGAACAGCGCACTTATAAGTGAGACCCTTGGTCTTCTCCTTCCACTCTTTTCTTACCTTCTTAAGTAATTCCGGCTTCATCAGAAAATCTATTGCAGTAGCGGCAAGGGTCTTTGCTGCTACGATCATTCCCCTGTGTCCGATATCACTTCCAGCAGAGGCTACCACTGCCCAGCTATGCCAAGGGATATTCAAGGGGGCACAAGCGGTATTCATAGTTATGGTGGGGGTTATCCAGCTTACATCAGCTACATCGGTAGAGCCCCCTCCCCAGCTCGGTTCTGGGGGCTTGAAGGGTTCTATCTTATCCGATAGCCCTTTCTCCGTCTTTCCACATTCCTTCTGAATTCTTTTGGCGAACTTCTGATCTTCTGGGGTAAATTTAGGGGGACCAACCAGCTTCAGGTTTTCATACATTATCTCGGCACCTGTCTTTAATCCGAGATAGTTATAAACCCCGGAGAGGAGATGAACTTCATAAGTGGTCTCGGTGGCGAGGCTCGCTGCCTTGGCTATCTTGAGAAGGCGGTTATAGACC